>JAEZBF010000104.1 GCA_023427545.1 Pseudomonadota bacterium | reverse complement strand
CGCCCACCCCACCCTCAGCGAAGCCATCCGCGAAGCCGCCCTCATGTGCGGCGACGGCGCGATTCACATTTAGCCCGTCCGGGCTTATATTGCGGCATGCGAAACCTCAGCCGCGAGCAGCTGCTGGCCGAATTACTCGCGCTCAAGCCCGAGCTTGAGCGCAGGGGCATTACCCATGCCTCGCTGATCGGATCGCGGGCCCGCCTCGACAACCGCCCCGACAGCGACATCGACCTCGTTATCGACTACGACCGCAGCCGCAAGTTCTCACTACTGGACCTGATCGGAGCGGGGCACGTTATTGAGGACAGAGTGGGTTTACCAGCCGATCTGATCACGCGCAGCGGGCTGAAGGATAGCTTTCTTAGAACCACTGCGCGCGACGAAGTTCGTGTCTTCTAATGGAAGCCTCGAGAGCTGTCCTGCGCGTCCGGGACATCAAGGACAACGTGTGCCGGCTTCGTCGTCTGCTGGTCGGCAAGACGCAGGATCAGGTAACGGAGGATGACGATGCTGTCGCCGCCATGGAGCGCTACCTCGAGCGCGTGAGCGAAGCTTCGCGACATCTGCCAACGGAGTGGAAAGAGCGTTACGGAGCAGACCTGAACTGGCGCGCGATCGCCGACTTGGGCAACAAGCTGCGACATGTCTATCGGGACGTGGATCTGAATATTCTTTGGTCCATCTACACCGATGACCTCGACCCTCTCGAAGCTGCCATCGACGCTATGATCGCCGCACATCCGATCGAGCCACGCTAAGGCTCGACGTCCACCTCGGGTGCCTTCACCGCCGGCTTGCTCTTGCGCGAGAACAGCACGACGCCCGCCAGCACCATGGCGGTGCCGACCGCATGCCAGATGGTGAAGGGTTCGCCGAGCAGGCTGATCGCGAGGCCCACGGTCACCACCGGGCTGACATTGCCGATGATCGCCGTGCGCTCGGGACCTATCAGGCCGATGGCGCCGCTGATGCAATAGGCGGGCAGCACGGTCGAGATGGTGCCGATGGCGAGCATCAGCAGCATCGCGTGGCCGCTCACCGCCAGATCGCTGGCAGGATGCGTGACGAGGAAGTGCACCAGCACGGCCGGGCCCGCGGCGCACATCGCGATCGAGGTGAAGAGCCCCGCGCCCATCCGGTCGATCAGCGGCTTGGCGAGGATCTGGTAGGCGGCGTAGACGATCGAGGAGGCAAGGACCAGCGCCGAGCCCAGGATGACGTTGCAGCCCTCGAACGCGAAATCGCGGGCAAAGATCACCGCGATCCCCAGCCACGATATCACCAGCGCGCCAACCATCAGCGGCGTGATGCGGCGCTTGAAGAACACCGCGCCGAACAGGACCACGAAGAACGGGTAGGTCAGTAGGATCAGCCGGTCGAGCTGCGCCGAAATGTACGTCAGCGACGAGAAGTCGAGGAAGCTGGCGACATAGTAGCCAAGCAGCCCGACGCCCATCGCCTGCAGCACCATCGTCGGGCTCAGCACCGGCTGCGCGCTCGCTTCGCGCGCTGCGACGCGGCGCCGGTAACCGAGGATCCCGACGGTCACGAAGATCGGCACCGCAACGATCTGCCGCCAGGCAAGCGTCGTCAGCACGTCGACGTTCTCGGCGAGCGCGAGCTTGATGACGATGCCCTTGGTGGCAAACAGGCCGGCGCCCAGCAGGGCCAAGACGACGCCTAGCCAGGCGGCGTTGCGGAGCAGGGGTCTTTGGGAAGCGATGGCGGACATCGGCGGCTGCCTTGAAAAACGCCCTGCCATCAGATCACCGGCGCGCCTGACGGCGGGGCCGGTGGTTGCGAGGGGTGACTAGCCGCGCGTGTCTCGGTCCCGGAAGGGTACGAGAATAATGAGTTTGCGGAGAATGGCGCGGGAAGACATGCGCTCCGGATATGCTTTGGGCGCCCGGCTGTAAAGATGGACGAACGGAGACCTCTACCTCAGGCGCGGGTCCAGTCGAGGCAGCCCGCTGGGATCGTCGAGTTGCTGACCAGCAGGGCGCCGTAGCGGTAGAGCTCCGCGGCATTGCGCTCTGGCGACAGCCTCATGGCCCAGAGTTGCTGGCTCTCGTCGGTCCAGACGAGGCTGCCGCCTACCGCCTGCATCGCCGCGAAGGCCTGGGACGGCGCAATTTCGGGCCGGAACAGCACCATCACGGCGTCCTGCCTAGGGGCGGGCAGGGCGCTGATCGGTCCCGCCATCGCAACGGCGAGAACCAGCGCGAGCGGAGAGCTGACCAGCCGCGCACCCGCGTCGTCCTTGCCGCGCCGATGGAGGATGCCCACGGCGAGCGGCACCAGTCCGAACACGGCAAACCAGAGCAGGTCCCACAGCAGCGGGTTGTCAGCGTCCATCCGGATGCGGTGGATGCCGAGCACCCAGTGGGAGAGGATGCCATCGAGGATGTGCCAGCCGCCAAAGCCGATCAGCGCGTCGGCAAGTAGCCGCCGGTCGGCCGCTGGCGCAGGGAACTGCCACCGGCCGAGCCAGAGCAGCCAGAGCCCCACTCCGGTGATCACGTACATCAGGAGGTGGAACAGCCCGTCAGTTAGGATCAGCAGCCGGATATCGCCGCGCGCCTGCTCGACGCCGCTCAGCAGGTGATGCCACTGCAACACCTGATGCAGCAGAATGCCGTCGAAGAACCCCCCGAGCCCGAAGCCCAGCGCAACCCCCGCGCAGGCGAGCGCGGCAGGTCTCGGAGCAGATGCGGCGTCGGTCATCTCATCACCCACTGGTTCAGCCGATCAACCCAGCTGCCCCAGAGCAGTTCCACGCCGACTCAGTCCGGACTCCTCTCCCGCGCAGCGGGGGAGGGGTACCATGCGCAACGTGGTGGAGGGGCCTCACGCTCAGGCCTCTCAGTCGGGCCTTCTCCCCTTGAGGGTGAAGGTGCCGGCAGGGCGGATGAGAGGTCGTGCAGTCACCCCACCCACCAGGTCCCGCGAACGCGGGAATCTCCGTTCCCATCCCCACGACCCGACAACAGAGATTCCCGCCGACGCGGGAATGACCCTGTGGTTGGGGCGGCATCAGCGCAAACTTATCCACCCTCTCGCCCACCGCCGTATAACCGTCCCCACCTCTCCGGTGCGCGGTGGCAACGGACCATCGCGGAGAGGGTTCGGGCAGGGGCGGGCCGCCGTCCTTGAGCAGCCATCCGGGTTCGCAACCGTGATGGGGTAGACTGCTAAAAACCGATCGCGCCAGGGCGGGACGGAGTAGTCCCACGCCTACCTTGCCGGAACTACCGGCATTTCCGGGACCAAAGTCCCGCCCGCGCCGCATCAGGCGGCGAATACGACTTGCAAAACCCGAGCGCCGCGGCGCGTCGGATGCTCAGGCACGCGGGTGCGCTGCCCGATAGCTCTCCAGCAACCGATCGGTATCCACAGCGGTATAGACCTGCGTGGTCGACAGCGAGGCATGGCCGAGCAGCTCCTGGATCGCGCGGAGATCGCCGCCCCGGCCCAGCAGGTGCGTGGCAAAGGAGTGCCGCAGCGCGTGCGGCGTCGCCGATGGCGGCAGGCCGAGCGCGCCCCGCAGCTGGGCGACGCGCAGCTGGATCAGCCGCGGCGACAGCGGCCCACCCTTCTTGCCGCGGAACATCGGCTGGCTCGGCCCGAGGCTGAACGGGCAGAGCTTGAGATAGGTCTCGATCGTCGCCCGCACGCTCTCGATCAGCGGCACCAGCCGAACCTTGCCGCCCTTGCCGAGGACGCGCAGCACGGGGCCATCGAGATCGGCACGGGTCAGCGACAGCGCTTCGGAGATGCGCAGCCCGGCGCCGTAGCAGAGGGCGAGCACCGCCATGTCGCGCGCTGCCACCCAGGGGGTGTCCTCGAGCTCGGCGGTGATGCTGATGGTCGCCTTGGCCTCGGTCACCGTCAGCGCCTTGGGCAAGGACTTGCCCGCCTTGGGGGTGCGCACGACGTTGAGCGCCTCGGTCGCAACCACCCCCTCGCGCTCGAGGTAGCCGAAGAACGACTTGATCGCCGAAAGGGCTCGCGCCAGGGAGCGCGAGGACAGCTCATCGGAACGCCGCGCCGCCATGTAGGCGCGGATATCCGCGGCCCGCAGCTCGCGCAAAGTCGCGACACCCACCCCTCCGCCGGTGTGATCGGCAAGGAAGCTCAGGAACTGACCGAGGTCCCGGCGATAGGCTTCGACCGTGTTGGCGGCGAGGCGCCGCACCGCGGTTAGGTCGCGAACCCAGCCGGCGAGGTGCCGCTCGATCACCTCGTCGACGCGAAAGGCGGTGGCGCTGGACATGCCGACCATTCTAGGAGCGCAGCGTTATCGAAGCGTGACTAGATGAACGGGTCGTAGGCCCACTGGAGCAGCGCCTGGCGCTGGCGCGGCCGGCAGCCCAGGTCGTGCGGCTCGCAGTTGGCCCGCACCTGTCCCGCGTGGCGGGCGAAGCTGCGCCAGCGCGCGATCTGCCGGCGGTCGACCTCGGGCAGCCGGCGGCCCAGCCAGTAGCGGCAGTACCACTGGAACCAGCCGCGCGGGTCGGGCTCGATGATCCAGCCCTTCTGTCGCCACACCGAGAGCGGCTGCCGGCTCTTGACGCCAAAGCGGTTCAGCCCCTGATCGGGCGTATCGCTGATCCGCGCCCTGGCGAACCAGATCGCAGGAAACTCGTCGCGGCAGTCGTTGAGGTATTTGCCCTCGAAGACGCCGAGTTCGAGCATCTCCCTGGGCGAGAC
>JAEZBF010000076.1 GCA_023427545.1 Pseudomonadota bacterium | reverse complement strand
GTGTAGGCGACGTACATGAAGAAGGGATCGGCGGGGTTGTCGCGGGCATGATCCCGCACGTACGTCACAGCCTCGTCGCTGATTTCGTCGGTATAGAAGAAATCCGGATTGTCGCGGGCTTCGTGGTCGGCACTCTCGTAGCCGCGCGTCAACGTGTTGGGGTGATAGAAGCTGCCGGCGCCGATGATGGTGCCGAAGAACTTCTCGAAGCCGCGCTGCATTGGCCAGGCATCGGTGGGCTCGGTCAGGTTCGATGCCACGTGCCACTTGCCGCTCATATAGGTCCGGTAGCCGTGACCGCGCAGGACTTCGGGAATGGTGACGCAGTTCTGCGACAAGTTGCCGGAATAGCCCTCCGGCCCGTCATCGAAGGTCAGGATGCCGACCCCCGTCTGATGGGGATGGAGACCGGTCATCAGCGAGGCGCGGGAGGGGCTGCACCGAGCAGTGTTGTAGAACTGCGAGAAGCGGACGCCGTTCTGCGCGAGGCGGTCGAGGTTGGGCGTACGGACTTCCCCCCCGTAGCAGCCGATATCGGAGTAGCCCATATCGTCGTTCAGAATGATGACGATGTTTGGCTTTGGCATCTCTCTCTCCCATTGTCGGGCTATGGCCGTCAGGCTTATCCAGTCCCGACGTCGCCCGGGCGGGACGCATGAATGGCGGTGCCCAGTCCTGTCGCCAGTGCCGTCCTGGCGCCTGCTGACAACGGTTCTGCGCGTTTCTTCCGCGCCATGATAGCGCTAACACCACGGCGTGCAAGGGAGTGGACCCCGACTGCCGAGGTGGCCTTCGAACTCGCTGCGGTCGGATGCCTGCGCTGCCGGCAGATTCTCGACGTGCCGGCCTCGTAGCAGTGGTTCCGGACAACGGGCGTCGACGCGTTTCGCACGTGTAGTGGCGCCTCGTTTTCTTGCTATATCGACGGGATGAGACTTACCGCACAGATCGTCGACGACGACGCAGCCCTGGTCGCCAGCATGAGCAAGCACCTCGACGCCGAGGGGTTCGCCGTGCTGACTGCAGAGAGGGCCGAGGCTGCGCTGCAGCAGATCGAGGAAGCGCAGCCAGACATAATCCTCCTGTCATGGCAGCTTCCGGGCACCTCGGGGATCGAGCTTTGCCGACAGCTCCGGTTGCGCCGCACCACCAGGAATGTGCCTATCATCATGATGGCGACGCGGGGCGAGGAAGAGGTGCGCGTGCGTGGCCTCACCACCGGCGCCGACGATTTCCTCGTCAAGCCGGTGTCCCTGGTGGAACTGACCGCCCGGATCACAGCGCTGCTCCGCCGGGTCAACGCGCACATCCTCTCTGATGTGCTGATGTCGCACGGGATCGAGCTCAATCGCGCGACCCATCGGGTGCGCCGCGATGGCCAGGAGATCCACGTCGCGCCCACGGAATTCCGCCTGCTTGAATTGCTCATGAGCAATCCGGGCCGCGTCTATTCGCGCGAACGGCTGCTCGACGAAATCTGGGGCAGCGACGTCTATGTCGACGAACGGACCGTCGATGTCCATGTCGGCAGGCTTCGCAAGGTCATCCGCGGCGACCGTCGGTTGGACCCGATCCGCACTGTGCGGGGTGCAGGCTATGCCTTCGAAGAGCGCGAGCCGAGCTAGGCGACGAGGGCCGCTACGGCCGGCACGGCCAATGCAAGACCGGAGAGCAGAAGCAATCCGAAGGCGATCCGGCGGAGCGTCGTGTCGGACAGGGGCGGAGGCCACCGCCGCGCCACGAAGGTGAAGACGATCACCATCGGTATCGCCGCCAGCGCCCACCAGCTCGATTGTGGCGGCAGGTCTCCCGCTGCGACGACCGTGGCGAGCCGCACGATCGCATTGATGAAGAAGATGAAGACCAGTGTGTCCCGCAGGACGCGGTGCGGGATGGGCTGGCGGTAGAGCAAGTAGACGAGCGGCGGCCCGGAGGTGGCGAAAAGCCCGCTCATGATGCCGGCGATGCCTCCGAACAGCGAGAAGGTCATAGGCGAGGACATCGCGGGCAGCGGCTGCGGCTTGAAGACGAGCTGAATGCTCGAGACGAGGATGATCAGCCCCAGGATCAGCTGCAGCCAATGCATCGACGATCCGACAAGCACGAGCAGCAGGCCGTACCCGGCCAGGATGCCGGGGGCGCACGCCACGAAGATGAGCGCAAACGGCCGCCACGCGACGTGGCGCCAGCCGGTGCGCAGGACCTGCAGGCCCTGGACCAGCACGAGCAGGCTGGAGAGCACCGCCGCATCCTGCAGCGGCAGGATGCCGGTAAGCCCGATTCCACCCATAAGCACGAGCCCGAGTGCGAATCCGGTGACTGTCTGGATGTACGCAGCGACAGCCACGATCGCGAGTAGAGCGAGGAGCCCTGGTGAGATCACGGGGGGACTTCACCGGCCTGGACGGCGTAAAGATCGCCGGCCGGACGGAAATACTGCAGGCGGCCAAGAGCATCGCGCACGCCAAGCAGCGCAATAGCCAGTACTCCCGCCGGGGAGGCGTGGATGACAGTGCTCAGCATGCTGAGGCAGCCGATTGCAAGGGCGAAGGATTGACAACGACCGCCTTTGCGAAGGAGCCCACCACGCTGACGGTGACCTCGCCGAGGGGAAAGTCAAGGCCGAGCAGCGTAGCGCGCTCGAGAAGGAGAGCGCACGACTAAGCTCAGAGGAAGAACCGAGAGGTCGCCGCGGCAGTGCTCTACCTGGTATCGGAAGATGCCGGGTGGGTCTCAGGCACGGTGCTCGATGTCGATGGTGGCATTGTGCTCGCCTGATGCTCCGAGCCGGTCGTTCTCGCGCCGGCGGTCAGGCCCGTGCCCGCCGCAATGCCTGTGGCGGCTGACCGAGGCCGCGCAGGAAGGCGCGACGCATGCGACCAGGGTCGCCGAAGCCCATCTTCTCTGCGATGCGCTCGAGAGAGTCGTTGCCGGTTTCTACGCCGGTCCGCGCCGTCTCGAGCCGCAAACGCTCGACTGCCTTGGCGGGCGTTGTCCCAGTCTCGGCGGTGAAAGCGCAGGCGAAGTGGCGCGGGCTCATCGCGGCGCGCTCGGCCAGGCGTTCGACTGTGAGCGGTTCGGAGAGGTGGGTGCGTATCGAATCGATCAAATCGACGAAGCGGCCAGTACGGCCGCCCAGCTCGACGAAGGCGGCGAATTGAGATTGGCCACCTGGCCGGCGCTGGTGAACCACGAGTTGCTGCGCGACACGACGCCCGATGTCTGGGCCGAGATCATCCTCGATGAGCGCGAGTGCCAGATCGATGCCCGGTGGCGAGGCTCAAGAATGTGTCTGACGTGCCGATACGGTCGCACGGCAGCCTGTCGATGAATCGATCATTGATGGCCGCCCGTCTCGTCGATCGTCTGCAGGTGACCGTGTTCCCGGTGATCAGCGGGCGCACCGGCCAGGATCCGATATTTTCCGGCGCTGCCGATTTCGATCTGGAGATGATCGAAAGCCGGACGCTGGACGGACGAACGCAGGAATTGAGCTATCGGCCAACTCTACACAAGAGGTCCTCATGAGCGCCAATGTCCGAAGCGAGCAGGTTCCAGGTGCAGGAACCAGTTCAGCCACGTTCGAGCAGCCGGAGCTGCAAAGCGGCATATCTGCTTTTCTTGTGAAGGTTACGAAGGGACGCGGGCCCAAAGCCCACACACATCCTTATGCCGAGACGTTTTTCGTTCACTCAGGGGTAGGCGAATTCGTTGTGAACGGATTGGCGTACAAAGCGACCGAAGGCGACATCGTTGTCGTCAATGCCGGCGAGGCCCACCAGTTTACGAGCATCGGGGATGTTCCGCTCGCGATGACCTGCGTCCACGCGTCGGACAAGATGGAGACCGAGTGGTTGTAGCTTCGCGCTCGAAGTCAACCTCTTTGCGATCGCCGGCCGCTACGGGGCGGCACGGCCAACGGTGGTGGCCATGCAGCTCCGAAATCTCGGCCAAGTCGCGGTCCAGTAGGGCGAAGGAGTCCGCCATGTCCAAGTCAATCCTCTACATGTCCATGTCGCTCGACGGCTACATCGCCGGGCCTAACGACACCCCGCAGAACCCGGGTGGCGACGGCTTCATGCGGCTCCACGAATGGTTCGGCGACTTCACCCGGCCGCCGGGGGTTGTGGGCGAGTTGTACGATGAGATGAACGACTACGGCGCGATCCTTGCGGGCCGGAATACGGTCGAGCAGGTCGATCACTGGGGTGGCGACCGGAATGGCGTTCGAATCTTTGTTCCGTCGCACCGGCCGCCCGATCCGGCGACGGCGGAATATCCGCTGGTCACCTATGTGACCGACGGGATCGAGAGTGCGATGGCGCAGGCCAAGGCGGCGGCGGGAGACCGCCACGTGCTGGTGCACGGGGGCCTACACCGCCCAGACCGCGCTTGCGGCCGGCGTTCTCGATGAGCTGCAGATTCATCTGATCCCGGTGCTGTTCGGCAGCGGCAGACGTCAGTTCGACCTGCTGCCCGAACGGATCGAACTGGAGGTCGTGCGGGTGATCGATACCCCGGATGCGACGCATATTCGCTATCGCGTGAAGGGTGGGCGCTAGGGCCGTAGCCGCAGCGCGGCCGGCCATCATCATATCTAGGGAGTTTGCAGGCGCAAACTTGAGTGGAAACTGCGCTAGTCGCCGCCCTCCTGGTTGCGGCGTTCGGCACGGCGTTTCTCTGCAAGGCGAAGCCGCTCTGGCTCCGTATAAAGCCGCTCCAGCATCGCCTCAGCGAAGTCCAGAAGATCCATCGCGTCGGCCTTCTCGAGCGACGCCTCGTCTGCATGAGCGGCATCGTTGCCGTCCTCTTTTATGCAGGTCGAAAGGTCCTTCAGATCGAGGGGCAGCAATTGATGATCGAACAACCACGGGAGGCGCAGTCCCAGGTCGCGCCGAGTGCGTTGGTTAAGCCCCTCGACGTCGCCTTCGGGGAGAAGCGCCCTCGTTGCCAAATCGACGCATTTTCGGAACATGGCGCCGGCTGCATTCCAGCATTGCGCTGCCACACAGGTCGCGCCCTCATTGAATGCGACCGCCACGGCGGGCGGTACATGCTCAGGACAAGGTCGTGCAGCCAGATCTTTCAGGGCGATGTAGCCCGTGACCTCGAAGTGGTTCTCAAGGCCGTTCTTGAAGCCTGCTAGCGGGCCGAACCTGGTGATGAGATCGGCGTCCTCAATGTGCTTCTGCCTCAGTACCAAGATGCTCGGCCGGGCACACCCACGGCACACTGCGAAGACCTCGTAGGTTCGGAGCCAGCCATGTTCTTCCGAACGCACGACGTAACTCGTGACGACGAAGGTAATCCTATTGGCTTTGCAACGTGGGCAGTCAGCGATCAGCTCACCATCGGCGTCTCGCCTCGGCGGCACTTCACAAAAGATGGTGGTCCCCTGCATGTCGCATTCTTGTCGCATGGAGCCGCCGAGCACAAATGGAAACCCACGGAAATGCAGGGTTTCCAGCCCAACATGAATGCGACATAGAAGGCATGGTCATCATGACCACACCTTCTGCAACTTGCTGATCTCGTTATGAAAGTACTGGTGCCCGGGGGCGGAATTGAACCACCGACACGCGGATTTTCAATCCGCTGCTCTACCAACTGAGCTACCCGGGCCCCGCGGCCGCGATGCGGCCGAAAACGGCTCGCGGTTTATAGGGAAAGGGGTGTGCGGGCGCAAGCCGCAAAGCGCCGCCGTCGACGAACCGCAAAGTGCCGTGCAGACTTGCGTATCGAGACGTCGAGGTTAGGCTCGAATCGTACTCACGTCAGTCACTTGCAGGAAGGAACGCCGATGCTCGAGGATCTCAGGGGAAAGCGCGCGCTGGTCACCGGCTCGTCGACGGGCATCGGCGCGGCGGTGGCGCGCGAACTGGCGCGACTCGGCGTTGCCGTCGCCGTGCACGGGAACAAGAATGCGGAGGCAGCGGACGCCGTCGCCGCCGAAATCAGGGCAGTTGGCGGGAAGGCGGTGGTCGTCCTCGGCGACGTGGGCGACAGCGCCACGGCCCGCCGCGTGGTGGAGGAGGCGGTCGCGGGCCTGGGCGGACTCGACATCCTCATCAACAACGCCGGGGCGATCCATGAGCGCGTCACCAACGCCAACTGGGACGAGGCGATGTACGAGCGGGTCATGGACACCAACGTCCGCTCGGTGCTGGCGGTGACGCAGGCCGCCTACCCCCACCTCAAGGCTGCGGGCGGCGGCTCGATCATCAACACGGGCTCGATCGCCGGCCGCTTCGGGGGCTTCCTCGGCTCGACCGTCTATGCCTCGGCCAAGGCCGCGGTCCACTCGATCACCCGCAATGCCGCGCGGGAGTTTGCCGAAGCCGGCATCCGCGTGAACGTGGTTGCGCCGGGCGTCATCATCACGCCGTTCCACGACAGGACGCCCGAGACGGTCCGGCAGCAGGCCGCAGCGCAGATTCCGATGAAGCGGCTGGGCACAGCGGAGGACTGCGTCGGCGCCTACATCTTCCTCTGCTCGGACAGCATGAGCGGCTACACCACCGGGCAGATCATCGACGTGAACGGCGGACAGCTGATGGTGTAAGGCCTAGTCCTCGTCCTCACCGGGCGGCGTTTCCGGCTTGTCCTCGTCCTCGACCGGGGGGCCGGGGATGACGTAGCCGCCGCTCAGCCAGCGGTTGAGGTCGATGTCCTGGCACCGGCCGGAGCAAAACGGATGGAACTGCTGGCTCGAGGGTTTGCCGCAGATCGGGCATGGCCGCACAGGCCTGAGTTTGATGATGTTGTCGTTTGGCGTGTTGGGCATGTGGCCAATATGGGGCCGATCACTGCCGGCGTGAATAACTTCGCCCCTAAACCACGCTCAGCGTCGACTGGTTCAGCCAGTTGAAGTGCACGGGATACCCCTCGCCGGCCAGCAGCGCGACGGTCTCGTGCAGCGGCAGGCCGACCACCGCGGAATAGGACCCGACGATCTTGATGACGAAGGCGCCAGCGATGCCCTGGATGGCGTAGCCACCAGCCTTGTCGCGCCATTCGGCACTGGCCAGATAGGACTCGATCTCACGGTTGGAAAGGCGCTTGAAGCGTATGCGGGTCTCGACCAGCCGCCGGCGCGCGGCCCCGCTGGGCGTCAGCATCGAGATCGCCGTATAAACACGGTGGGCACGGCCGGACAGCAGGCGCAGGCACTCGCTCGCCTCTTCCATCATCTCGGCCTTGGGCAGGATGCGGCGGCCTACAGCAACCACCGTGTCGGCGGCCAGGACGAGGGAGTTGTCGGCGATTCCGGTCTGGCGTGCCTTGTGCTGGGCGGTCAGGGCCTTCTGGTCGGCAAGGCGCTGCGCCAGCTTGCGCGGCAGCTCGCCTTTCTCGGGCGTCTCGTCGACATGGGCGGGGACCAGGTGCTCGGGCTCGATGCCGACCTGGTTGAGGAGCGCCAGGCGCCGCGGGGAAGCGGAAGCGAGGATCAGTTCGGGCCGGGTGGCCATGCGTAACGTCCTCTCGCCGGGCTAGCGGAAGCGGTAGGTGATGCGGCCCTTGGTCAGATCGTACGGGGTCATCTCGACGAGGACCTTGTCGCCGGCGAGGACGCGGATGCGGTTCTTGCGCATGCGACCGGCGGTATGGGCGATGATCTCGTGCTCGTTCTCCAGCTTCACCCGGAACGTGGCGTTGGGCAGCAACTCGGTCACGACGCCCGGGAATTCGAGCACTTCTTCCTTTGCCATACTCTCTCCTGAGGGGCCCCCTCCTGCAAACCAACGCCGATGTCGGGGGTAATGGATTGGCGCCGAGCTATAGTGCAAGTCACCTGCTTTGTGAACCACCAGAAACCAGCGGCTCCAGCCGCTCACGCACCTGCTTCTGCAATGAATCGCGCAGCGTGCGATAAGCGCTGAGGACCGCCTCGCGGTTCCCTTCGATCGTGGTGGGATCGGCGACCGGCCAATGCTCGATGGCGCCCATCTCGAGACCGCGCCGCTCGACCGCCTCGGGTGCATCGGGGGAGAGCGTCACGACCAGATCGAAGTGGGTCGCCACCAGTTCGTCCATGGTGTGGGGAGTGTGGACGCTCATGTCGATGCCGATCTCCTCCATCACCTCATGCACGAAGGAGTCGGCGTGGCCGGAGCGTACCCCGGCGGAGCGGGCTATGAGGCGGCCGGGATAGAACCTGCGGGCAAGCGCCGCGGCGATGGGCGATCGCACGGTGTTCATCGAGCAGACGAAGAGCACGGTAGGCAGGTTGCTCTCGCGCTCGTCGATGCGGCTCGCATAGGGCTGCACGGCGCAGATCAGCGTGAACAGCCGCCGGGCGGTGTTGAGGTCCATCTCGAGCTTGTTGTCGAGCCGGGTGCGCAGCAGTTCGGCGGCTTCGTTGTGGATCGCCCGGCGCGCCATGTCGACGGCCTCGATCTGAAACGGCTGGGCGCTCTTGATCGCCTCATAGTAGTTGTCGCGGATCCGGAAATAGTCGCGGATCAGCCGGCGGAACGGCGTCATCGACAGGTAGTGCGCGGCAATAGGCTCGAAGGTGTCGGGGTGCCGCATGTCGAGGACGATGTAGTTGCCGACGATCGACAGGTGCAGCGCGTAGGGGCCCTTCGCCTTTACCCGCGCGGGCAGCAGGCGGTTGTCCTCGACGAGGTCGTAAATGGCGATCCGCCACTCGTGCACCTCGTCGGGGTTGATCGAGGTGATGGTGTTGGGGTCGAGGGTGACGGTGACGATCCTGTCGGTGTCGGGATCGAACTGGCGCGCCGAGAGCATGCCGCTACCGGTTGAGCCGGATCGAAATCGAGCGGCCGTGCGCATCGAGCCCCTCGGTTCGCGCCAGGGTCACGGCGGCTTCCGAAAGCGCCGACAGCGCGCCGGGATCGCAGCCGAGGATCGAAGTGCGCTTCATGAAATCGAGCACGCCGAGACCGGAGGCAAAGCGTGCGGACCTCGCCGTCGGCAGCACGTGATTGGTGCCGCCGACGTAATCGCCGATGGCCTCGGGCGTGTGGTGGCCGAGAAAAATCGCGCCGGCGTTACGGATCGCGGGCAGCAGCGTGTCGGGGTTGTCGAGCGCGAGCTCGACGTGCTCGGAGGCAATGCGGTTGGCGAGATCGGCGGCTTCGTCGAGACTGCGCACGGTGATGACCGCGCCGAACTCGCGCCAGCCTTCGGCCGTCATCTCAGCGCGCGGCAGGAGCGCAATCTGCCGCTCCACCTCGGCTTCCACGGCATCCGCCAGCCTGGAGTCGGTGGTGACGAGGATCGATTGCGCGCCGGCGCCGTGCTCGGCCTGGGCGAGAAGGTCTGCGGCGACCCAGGCGGGGTTGGCCGAACCGTCGGCGATCACCAGCACCTCGGACGGGCCGGCGATCATGGCGATGCCGACGGTGCCGAAGACCTGCCGCTTGGCCGCGGCGACATAGGCATTGCCGGGACCGACGATCTTGCTGACCGGGCGGATGGTCTCGGTGCCATAGGCAAGAGCGCCGATCGCCTGGGCGCCGCCGATGCGGTGGATTTCGGTCACTCCGGCGAGGCTCGCCGCGGCAAGTACCGCGTCGTTGACCTCGCCGCGCGGCGTTGGAACGGCCATGGCGATCCGGCTCACGCCCGCGACCTTGGCCGGCACGGCATTCATCAGCACCGACGATGGGTAGGAGGCGAGCCCGCCCGGCACGTAGATGCCGACCGCTTCGATCGCGGTCCAGCGGCTGCCGAGGGTGACGCCAAGGTCGTCAGTATAGGTGTGGTCGGCGGGCTTCTGCGTTTCGTGATGGGCGCGGATGCGGTCGTGCGCGGTCTGCAATGCGGCGCGAACGTCAGCGCCGATACGGCCTGCCGCAGCGGCGATCTCGTCGGCGGTAAAGCGCAGGGAGGGCAGCGTCAGGCCATCGAGACGCGCAGTGTGCTCGGCAACGGCCGCATCACCCCGTTCACGGACATCGCGCAGGATGCCGGCGACGACGGCGCCGACTTCCTCGGATGACTCGCGCTTGGAGTTGAGAAGCGTCTCGAAACGGGCGGCAAAGTCCGCCGCGCGGCTATCGAGCCTGACCGGCATGCGCCTCAGACTTTCCCGAGTTCGTGCTGCGGGCGCGCCTTGGCGCCCCAGGCGGCGCCGAGATCCTGCAGCCGCGCCTCGAGGCATTCGACCGCCAGCCGCACGGTCTGTCCGCCGGCAAAGGTCAGCTCGACGATGCCGCCGGGCGCGTCGGTTTCCGAGAAACGGATGTCGAGGAGCTCGAGCACGCCATCGCGGGCGTTCTGGTCGATGCCGGCGCAGGAGACGGCCATCACACGGTCGAAATGGAGCCCGGCGCGCTTGCGCAGCCCCTTGCCCCGCGCGTCGGCTTCCTCCCATGCGTAGCGGTTCATCAGCAGAGCGAACCGGCGGTCCTCATGGGCATACCCCATGTCGCCGACGCGGACGACCGCGTCCTGGGTTGTGGCGGAAATAACGTCGAGGTCTTCGCTGTCGAGCGCGAGCAGCTTGAGGTCGGTCATGGAACGAGCATCCGGGTGGAAAGGGTTGCCAGCAAGGTGGGCGCTCGCCCTCCCCTCTACAAGGTTGACCGTCGCGGGGCAACGCCGACGCGAGCGCCATACCAAGGCGTCCGGCCGCGCGGAGCGCGCCGGAGGAGATGGGCAGCTCGGTACCGTTCCCGTGGCGGGAGCGGCGCGGCGGGGCTTACGCCCCGGTCCGT
>JAEZBF010000059.1 GCA_023427545.1 Pseudomonadota bacterium | reverse complement strand
CGAGTCGATAGGCAAGTTCGTCGAGGAGCAGTATCAGGACAAGGCGGTGATCGAGCGTTTCGTCAGCGTTTTCTCCTACGTTTCCCACGACGTCACCGACAAAGCCTGCTGGGGGGATCTGAGCAAGAAGCTGCGTGACGCCCCCAAGGTTGTGCGGGCCTTCTACCTCGCGATCGCGCCCGACCTCTTCGGGCCCACCTGCGAGTACATCTCCAACTGCGGCTACTACCGCCGCGACGCCCGCGTGGTCATCGAGAAGCCTCTTGGGCACGATCTCGCCTCTTCGATTGCCATCAACGACGAGGTGACGCGCATCTTCGAGGAAGACCAGGTCTATCGTATCGACCACTACCTCGGGAAAGAGACGGTGCAGAACCTGTTGGCGTTGCGGTTCGCCAACATGCTCTTCGAGCCCATCTGGAACGCGGCCCAGATCGACCACATCCAGCTCACGGTGGCCGAGTCGGTGGGGGCGGGCACGCGCGGCTACTACGACGAGAGCGGCGCGCTACGCGACATGATCCAGAACCACATGCTGCAGCTTCTCTGCCTCGTCGCCATGGAGCCGCCGGCCTCCGACGACGCCAACGCGTTGCGCGACGAAAAGCTCAAGGTGCTGCGCTCGCTCAAGCCCATCACGGGCGAGACCGTCGGCAAGACGACGGTTCGCGGCCAATATCGCGGCGTCAGTTCGGAAACGGCGGCGGTCAAGTCTTACCAGGACGAACTGCCCGATACTCACAAGGGCTCGCGTACGGAAACCTTCGTCGGCCTCAAGGCGGAGATCGCAAACTGGCGCTGGTCGGGCGTGCCGTTCTATCTCCGCACCGGCAAGCGCATGGCGACGCGCGTCAGCGAGATCGTCATCCAGTTCCGCACCATCCCGCACTCGATTTTCCAGCATGCCGAAGGCGCCCCGCGGCCCAACCGGCTGATCATCAATTTGCAGCCAGATGAGGGTGTGAAGCTGACCATGATGATCAAGGACCCCGGTCCTGGCGGCATGCGCTTGCGCGAGGTGCCGCTCAACCTGAGCTTTGCCCAGACCTTCTCCGAACGCACCCCGGAAGCCTACGAGCGGCTGCTGCTCGACGTCATCCGCGGCAACCAGACCCTTTTCATGCGCCGCGACGAGCTTGAGGCGGCGTGGGCCTGGGTCGATCCGATCCGCGAGGCCTGGGATCTTTCAGGCGACGCACCCCAATCCTATGTGGCCGGCACCTGGGGCCCGAGCGGGGCAGTGGCACTGATCGAGCGGGATGGGCGCACCTGGTACGAGGACGAGGCCTGATGATAGACCGCCGGACTTTCGGCGATCGCGCCGAACTGGCAAAGGCGCTCGCCGACGCGGTGGCCGAGAAACTGATTGCCGGCATCGCCGAACGGGGCAGGGCATCGCTGGCGGTCTCCGGGGGATCCACGCCGGCCCGCTTCTTCACCGCGCTCGGCAAGCGCAAGGACGTCGATTGGGAGCAGGTGATCGTCACCCTCGTGGACGAGCGCTGGGTTCCCGAAACTTCCGACCGCTCGAATGCTGGCTTGGTCAACGAGAAGCTGCTCCAAGGCCCCGCTGCAGTAGCGCATTTCGTGCCGCTCTATTCCGGCGGCGATGCGCCCGATGAGGCAGCGATCGCGCGGACCAATACCGCCTTTGCCGAGCTCCCGCAGCCGTTCGATGCAGTCATCCTCGGCATGGGGAATGACGGTCACACCGCATCGTTCTTTCCCGGCGGCGACACGCTCGATGAGGCGCTCACCGCCGAAGGTCCCGCGGTTGCCATCCGTGCGCCAGGGGCCGGAGAGCCCCGCGTTACGCTGACCCTGCCGCGGCTCCTCGCCGCACGCGGGCTCTACCTGCACATCGAGGGGGAGGAGAAGGGTAAGGTGCTCGAGCAGGCGCTCGCCGAAGGTCCGGTCGCGGACATGCCGGTGCGCGCCGTGCTGCGCCAGACCTCTACGCCAGTCACTGTCTTCTGGAGCCCGTGAGTGATCGCGGGCGCCCTCTCAAGGAGCTCTTCCTATGGCTGTCCTCCAGGCCGTTCAGGATGTCACCGACCGTATCGCCGCACGCAGCGCCCATAGCCGCCGCGAGTACCTCGACCACATCGAGGAAGCGCGCCAGCAGGGGGTGAACCGCGCGATCCTCTCATGCGGCAACCTCGCGCACGGGTTTGCCGCCTGCTCGCCCGCCGACAAGGCCAAGCTCGCCGGCACGCGGGCGCCCAACCTCGGCATCGTCACCTCGTACAATGACATGCTGAGCGCCCATCAGCCGTACGGCACCTATCCCGACCTCATCAAGGCGGCGGCCCGCGAGATCGGCGCGACGGCACAGGTTGCCGGCGGTGTGCCCGCCATGTGCGATGGCGTGACCCAGGGCCAACCGGGCATGGACCTCAGCCTGTTCTCTCGCGACGTCATCGCGCTCGCGACGGGCGTTGCGCTGAGCCACAACATGTTCGACGCCGCCGTCTATCTCGGCATCTGCGACAAGATCGTGCCGGGCCTGCTGATCGGCGCGCTTGCCTTCGGCCACCTGCCCGGCATTTTCGTGCCGGCAGGGCCGATGCCCTCCGGCATTCCCAACGACGAGAAGGCCCGCGTCCGCCAGCTCTACATGGAGGGCAAGGTTGGCCGCGCCGAACTGCTCGAATCGGAGGCGAAGTCCTACCACTCCCCCGGAACCTGCACCTTCTACGGCACCGCCAACTCCAACCAGATGCTGATGGAGATCATGGGCCTGCACTTGCCCGGTGCGAGCTTTGTAAATCCCAACACGCCGCTGCGCGAGGCGCTCACCCGCGAGGCAACGAGGCGGGCGCTCTCGATCACCGCCGAGGGCAACGAGTACACCCCGATCGGTCACGTCATCGACGAGAGGGCGATCGTCAACGGGCTGGTCGGGCTGCACGCGACGGGCGGATCGACCAACCACACGCTGCACCTGATCGCGATCGCCGCGGCGGCCGGCCTGCAGGTCACCTGGCAGGACATGTCGGACCTCTCCGACGCCGTGCCGCTGCTCGCCCGCGTCTACCCAAACGGCATCGCCGACGTGAACCACTTCCACGCCGCGGGCGGCATGGGCTTCCTCATCCGCGAGCTGCTGGACGCCGGCTACCTGCACGAGGACGTCAAGACCGTGTGGGGGTCGGGGCTCTCCGGCTACACCGTCGAGGCCAAGCTGCTCGAGGAAAAGCTGAGCTTCGAGCCCGCCGCGGAGGTCTCCGGCAACCCCAAGGTCCTCGCGCCTGCAAGTGCCCCGTTCCAGCCGACCGGCGGCCTGAAACTGCTGACCGGTAACCTCGGCAAGTCGGTGATCAAGGTCTCGGCGGTCAAGCCACAGCACCGGGTGATCGAGGCGAGGGCGCGCGTTTTCCACTCCCAGCAGGGTCTGCAGGATGCCTTCAAGGCCGGCCAGCTGGCTGGCGACGTGATTGCGGTGGTGCGCTTCCAGGGCCCCAAGGCCGTCGGCATGCCGGAGCTGCACAAGCTGACCCCTGTCCTCGGCGTTCTGCAGGACCGCGGCCACAAGGTCGCACTGCTGACCGACGGCCGCATGTCCGGCGCTTCCGGCAAGGTGCCCGCTGCCATCCACATGACGCCCGAGGCAACCGATGGCGGGCCCATCGCCAAGATCAGGGATGGCGATCTTATCCGGCTCGACGCCGATTCGGGAACGCTGACCTATCTCGGCGATGAGCGCGAATTCTTCTCCCGCACTCCAGCGACCGAAGACCTCCGGCGCGAGCACTACGGCACCGGCCGCGAACTTTTCGCTAGCTTCCGCAGGCTCGTCGGCGCCGCGGACCAGGGCGCCAGCGTACTGTTCGGATAGAGAGCCCTAGAACCCGCCGCCGGTCTTGAAACCGCCGTGCGTGCGCGTGCCCATCGCGCCGGTGCGCGGGCGCGAGAAGCTGCCGCCGCCGGAACTGCGGCCTCCGCCCCCGGTGGGCAGTCGTCCCCAGTTGCCCGAAAAGCCCCCGCTTGAACGACCGCCGCCGCCACCGCCGCCGGCAAAACTCGAATCCGGCCA
>JAEZBF010000043.1 GCA_023427545.1 Pseudomonadota bacterium | reverse complement strand
GCATCTACTACGGCGGCATGTACGGCGGCTCGACCACCTCGATCCTGCTCAATACGCCGGGCGAAAGCGCCTCGATCGTCACCGCGCTCGAGGGGAACAAGATGGCCAAGGCCGGCCGCGGCGGCCCCGCCCTCGCAACCGCCGCCATCGGCTCCTTCGTTGCCGGCCTCATCGCGACCATCGCGCTGGCTTTCCTCGCCCCCTGGGTCGTGAGCTTTGCCCTCGCCTTCGGCCCCCGCGAATACTTCGCCCTGATGGTCCTCGCCTTCGTCACCGTCTCGGCGGCCTTCGGCAATTCGACGCTGCGCGGCCTCGTCTCGCTCTTCATCGGCCTGACCCTGGGTCTCATCGGCATCGATCTCCAGACCGGCCAGGCCCGCCTGAGCTTCGGCGTCCCCGATCTGCTCGACGGCATCGAGGTCACCACCATCGCGGTTGCGATGTTCGCGATCGGCGAAACGCTCTACGTCGCGGCCCAGGGCAAGCGTGCGCCGGAAACCGTCGAGCCGGTACGCGGCTCGCTGTTGATGAACGCCAAGGATTGGGCCCGGTCGTGGAAGCCGTGGCTGCGCGGGACGGTGATCGGCTTTCCCATCGGCGCCATGCCGGCCGGCGGCGCGGAGATCGGCACCTTCTTTTCCTACGCCGCCGAAAAGAGGCTCAGCAAGCACCCCGAGGAATTCGGCAACGGCGCGATCGAAGGCGTCGCCGGTCCCGAAGCCGCCAACAACGCCTCCGCCGCCGGCACGCTGGTGCCGCTCCTCACCTTGGGCCTGCCGACCTCGGCGACCGCGGCAATCATGCTCGCCGGCTTCCAGCAATACGGCCTCCAGCCCGGCCCGCTGCTCTTCACCTCCAACCCTCAGCTGGTCTGGGGCCTCATCGCCTCGCTGCTGATCGCCAATTTCATGCTCATCGTGCTCAACCTGCCGCTGATCGGGCTATGGGTGCGGCTGCTCACGGTGCCCAAACCCTGGCTCTATGCCGGCATCCTGCTCTTTGCGACGCTCGGCACGATCGGCGCCAACCCCTCCGTCGTCGAGCTCATCATGCTGCTCGTCTTCGGCCTCCTGGGCTATGGCCTGCGCCTCTTCGATTTCCCCATCGCCCCGGTCGTCGTCGGCCTCATCCTCGGGCCCATGGCCGAGCAGCAGCTGCGCCGCGCACTCGCGATCAGCCAGGGCCACGCCGAGGTCCTGCTGCAATCCCCGATTGCCGCGACCCTGCTCGCGCTTGCCGCCCTGGCGCTGGTGGTGCCGCTCATCCTTCGCGCCCGCGGCCGCGGCAAAGTTCTGGCGGCCATCGGATCTGACGACGACTGATCGGCCTCAATCGTCCTCGACGAACACCTCGGCGCGCTTCCGCCGCAGCGCCGGCAGCACCGCGAGCACGATGGCGAGCACCGCCAGCACCAGCAGCGTCGCCGCAATCGGCCGATGCAGGAAGGCCTCCGGCTTGCCGCGCGAGATCAGCATGGCCCGCCTGAAATGCTCCTCGAGCAGCGGCCCCAGTACGAAGCCGAGCAGCAGCGGTGCCGGCTCGCAGCCGAAGCGGATCAGCACGTAGCCGAGGATGCCGAAGAAGGCGATGGCGTAGACGTCGAAGACGTTCTGGTTGATCGCGTAGCAGCCGATCCCGGCAAAGATCACGATGGCCGGGAACAGCACGCGATAGGGGATGGTGAGCAGCTTCACCCAGAGCCCGATCAGCGGCAGGTTGAGGATCACCAGCAGCAGGTTGCCGATCCACATGCTGGCGATGATGCCCCAGAACAGCGCCGGCTCGCTGTTGATCACGTTCGGTCCCGGCGTGATCCCCTGCAGGATGAAGGCGCCGACCATCAGCGCCATCACCGGGTGCGCCGGGATGCCCAGCGTCAGCAGCGGGATGAAGGACGTCTGCGCCGCCGCGTTGTTGGCGGACTCAGGGCCGGCGACGCCCTCTATCGCCCCGCGCCCGAACTGCTCCGGCGTCTTGCTCAGCCGCTTCTCGGCCGAGTACGAGGCGAACGAGGAGAGGATGTGCCCGCCGCCAGGCAGTACCCCCAGCAGCGAGCCGATCCCGGTGCCGCGCAGCACCGGACCGGCAATGCGCTTGAAGTCGTCCCGCGTCGGCCAGAGTCCCTTGACGGTCTTGACCAGCACCTCGCGCGTGCTCTCGCTCTCGAGGTTGCGCAGGATCTCCGCGACGCCGAACACGCCCACCGCGACCGAAACGAAGTTGATCCCCGAGTAGAGCTCGCGGATGCCGAAGGTGAACCGCGGCGTACCTGTATAGATGTCCTGCCCCACCATGCCGAGCAGCAGCCCCAGCACGATCATGGCGAGCGCCTTGATGATCGAGCCGTGCGCCAGGGCGATCGAGACCAGCAGCCCGAGCACGATCAGGGCGAAGTATTCGTGCGGCCCGAAGCTCAGCGCCGCCCGCGCCAGTGGCGGCGCAAAAGCAGCCAGCAGCAGGGTCGCGACCGATCCGGCAAAGAACGAGCCGAGCGCCGCGGCCGCCAGCGCCGCGCCCGCCCGCCCCTGCCGCGCCATCTGGTAGCCGTCGATCGCCGTAACCGCCGAGGAGGACTCGCCCGGCAGGTTGATGAGGATGGCCGTGGTCGAGCCGCCGTACTGCGCGCCGTAGTAGATGCCCGCGAGCATGATCAGCGCGCCCACCGGCGACAGCGAGAAGGTGATCGGCAGCAGCATCGCGATGGTCGCCGTCGGGCCGATGCCGGGCAGCACGCCCACCAGTGTTCCGAGCAGCACACCGATGAAGCAGTAGAGGATGTTCATCGGCTCCAGCGCGGTGGAGAAGCCGAGTGCGAGCGAAGCGATGAGGTCCATGTCCGCCCCTCAGAGACCGAGCCAGGGTCCGAACGTCGGCACCGTGATCCTGAGCCCGACGATGAACACAAGCGTCGACAGCGCGGTGATGCCGGCTGCAATCGCCACCGCGCCGACCGGCTTGGTCATGCGGCTCGCCTGCGCGGTGACCAGCGCACCCATGAAAACCGTGGGCACGAAACCCAGGCCGCGGATGCAGAAGCCGAAGAACAGGATCGTGGCGACGACCAGGACGATGGCCCGCCACGGCACCGGGTCGGGAGCCGGCTCCTCCACCTCCACAGTCGCCGCACCCGCCCGGGAAAACCTCGCCTTGACGAAGCCGCTGACGGCGATGGCGATCCCGAGGACCGCCAGCGCGATGCCGAGCGCCAGGGGCATGTACCCTGGCCCCATCTTGAACAGCGTGCCGACATCGTAGCGCAGGGCCTCGAGCGCGAAGTAGGCGCCGAGCACGACGAAGATGGCGCCTGCAAACAGGTTACGTACCGCGCTGCCGGTCACGGCGTTTCCCCCCGAGGAGTTGCGCCGGCCGCCGGGATCGTGTCCGGGCGGCCGGTGCGTCTGCCGGTCAGTCGGCGAAGGTGCCGGCGGCCTCGATGATCGGCTTCCAGGTCGCGATCTGGTCGGTGAGAGTCTTGGTCAGCGCGGCCGCGGTCGCATCCTCCGCCGGCACCGGCGCGGTGCCGAGCTCGGCGAAGCGGTCGATCACCCCCTTGTCGGCGAGAGCGGCCTTGAGCGCCGCCTCGAGCTTGGCGACCACGTCCTCGGGCAGCCCCGCCGGTCCATAGAGGCCGTGCCACACCGAGACCTGCAGGTTGGGCAGCCCGGCTTCCGCGGTCGTCGGCAGGTCGGGCAGGTTGGCGAGCCGCTCCGGCGTCGTCACCGCATAAGCCTTCACCGCCCCGGCCTGGATCTGGCTGGTCGTATTGGTGGTCTGGTCGCAGCTCGTATCGATCTGGCCGCCGAGCAGGTCGGTCATCATCGGCCCGGTGCCCTGGTAGGGAACCGTCGTCATCTGCGTGCCGATCGCCTCCATCAGCAGCATGCCGCAGAGGTGGCTGGCGGCGCCGATGCCGGCATTGCCGTAGGTGACGGTGTCCCCGTTCGCCTTCACGTAGTCGACGAACTCCTGCAGCGTATTCGGCTCGAAGTCCTTGCGCGCGATGATGGTCATCGGCACTTCGGTGATCAGCCCGATCGGCGTGAAGTCCTTGAGCGGATCGTACGACAGCTGCCGGTACAGGGTCGGCGCCGTCGACATGCCGATGTGATGCACCAGCAGCGTGTAGCCGTCGGGAGCCGCCGTCGCCACCTGTCCGGCGCCAAGCGTACCGCCGGCACCGCCGACGTTCTGCACCAGGACCTGCTGCCCCAGTTCGCGGCTCATCACTTCCGCGATGAGGCGTGACACGGTGTCGGTCGGTCCGCCGGCCGCAAACGGCACGACCACGGTGATCGGCTTGTTGGGGTAGTCCTGCGCCATGGCGCCGCCGGCGAGAGAAGCCGCGACCGCGAATGCGGAAAGGGCTAGGGCAAGTTTCTTCATCGGTATCCTCCCGAGACTATGCCGCCGGTTTTCCGGCGTGCGGGTCAAAGAACGAGTGAAGCCGGATCAACTAGGTGATGCAACCCTTAATTGCCCCGCCCTAGCGCAGCAGGCTCTGTATCCGGTTGTCGAGCCGCCGCGTCAGCTCCACCGCTGGCCACAGCAGCACCAGGTAGATGATTGCGGCCAGAACCAGCGGCGAGGTGTTGTAGGTCAGCGATCGCGCGAGGTCGGCCGAATGCAGCAGTTCGGGCGCCGACACCACGCTCGCCAGCGTCGTCAGCTTGATCAGCTCGATCGTGTTGGAGGCGAGCTCGGGGAGGACGTTCCGCACACCCTGCGGCAGCACGACATAGACCAGCGCCTGCAGCCAGTTGAGCCCGGTCGAGCGCGCCGCCTCCGTCTGGCCCGGCCCGACGCTCTCGATGCCCGCGCGATAGATCTCGCCGTAGTAGCTCGAGGCATGGAGCAGGAACGCAAGGCAGATCGAGACCGTCGGCTCGAGCCGGATGCCCGCGAACGGCAGCCCGGAGTAGACAAGGATCAGCAGCATCAGCGGCGGAAACGAGCGGAAGAAATCGACATAGGCGACGCCGAGCCGCCGCAGCCACGCGCGCCGGCTGGTCGTCGCGAGGCTGACGAGCAGCCCGCCGCACAGTCCCAGCGGCACGATCAGCACCGCCAGCAGCAGCGTCTGCAGCAGGCCGCGCCAGATCAGCGGCCAGACCTTCGCCATCACCTCGAGGTTGAAGAACTCGTGCATCACGACGTCCATCGGCGCACCCCCCAGCGATAGTTCCGCTCGAGCAGCCGCGAGGCGATGACCAGCGGCACGAAGATGATGACGTAGATGATCGCCGCCATCATGAGCGGCGTCGCGTTGGCCGAGAACGCCTGCGCCGTCATCGCGCGCCCCAGCACGTCCGACACCCCGATCGCGCTCCCCAGTGAGGTGTTCTTGGTGATCGAGATCGCCCGGTTGGTGAGCGGCGGAATGGCGATCCGCACCGCCTGCGGCAGCACCACGAAGAACAGCGTCTGCCCGAACGTCAGCCCGGTAGAGCGCGCCGCCAGCCACTGCCCGCGCGGCGTCGCCGTGATGCCGGCCCAGAAGATTTCCTCGGAGAACGCCGCGAGCACCGCCGACAGGCAGATCCACAGCACCAGGAAATTGGGGATTACCACGCCGATATTGGGCAGCCCGAAATAGATCAGCAGGATGATGACGAGCGGCGGCAGCGCCCGGAACATGTCCACCACGGCGATCAGCACGAAGTTGAGCGGCCGGTTCCCCAGCGTCCGCAGCAGCGCCAGCACCAACCCCGCCACCAGCCCGGTCGCGACCACCGCGAGGCCCACCGCTACCGTCACGCCTACCCCGAGCAGCAGGTCGGGCAGGTAGCGGCCAATCAGCGCCGTGTCGAAGAAGGTCCGGAGAAACGCCTCCACCTACTTCACCTCTTCGGTGACGGGAGCCCGGACCTCATGGTTCGACAAGCTC
>JAEZBF010000327.1 GCA_023427545.1 Pseudomonadota bacterium | reverse complement strand
ACCGACCGCCGCGCAGTCGGCCGAAGCCCTCAACAGCGCTGGTGCGGCGGCTCCGGTCGCGGGAGGCGCGGCCGCGGATGTGGCGAATGCAGCGAGCGCCGCAGGCGTTGATGCCTCGGTCGTCGCTCCCTCGCAGAATGCAGCCGCGGCTGCTGCACTGAACAACAGTCAGGCGGCCAGCGCTGTGAACGCATCCAACGCCGAAGCCTCGACACCGCAGAGCCAGAGTGCCGCGCAGGTTGCGGCGACTGGCGTGGCGGCGAGCACGGCTTCGAGCGGGACCACTCTGTCGGTCGCACCGCAGGCGGCGACGCCGGCCCAGATTGCGGCGGCCCTCGGCAGCAGCGCAACGACCAATGTCGCCGCTCCGCAAACGCAGTCAGGGGCGGCGACTGCGGTGTCCGCCCAGCAGGGCGTCTCCTTGCAGGTGCAGGGCAGCGCGGCGACACCCATCGCCAACGGGGCGACGGTTGTCGGTGTCGAGCCCGGCGCAGTTGCTTCAAGCGGGGCAGCGCCCAGCGTGGCAGCCGCGACGAACACCACGGCAGCCGCCGCAACAAGCCCGGCGGCTGTAACCGCGGCGCCTGTGGTGACACAGGGAGCCGCGAGCGCCGTCACGGCTGCGCCTCAGGTGGCGAGCACGCCTCTGCAGGCCGCATCTGCCGCCGCACCGAGTGTGGTTACCGGACTCACGGCTACGCCGGCCAGTTCCCCCTCGACGAACGTCGCCAATGCCGTTGTTCCTTCGGCGGCGAGCGGAGCTCCGGTAGCCGCCCAGGGGGTAGCGGCGCCGGTACAGCGTGGGACGGCTGCGACGGCCGCATCGCCGGGCGCAACCTCCGTGGCTTCGAGCCCTGTGCTGGGCGGGCAGACCGCATCGGCACCGCCGTCGCAGGTCGCGAGTGCAGCGCCGCTACGCGCCGGTGGTGCCACGGCCGCTCCACTTTCCGCGGGCACAGGTTCCGCGATCCCCGCGAGCGGCGGACTGACCGCCGCCTCACCGGTGGTGAGCAGCGGCAGCGGGGGGACTGCGACCGTGCTGGGCAGCACGCCACGTGTGGCGACATCGACCGGGGGCAGCGTGCTGTCGAGCTCGGGGTCCGCTCAGCCGCTTGGCGGCTCCGGCGGAACGCTAAGCGCGACCGTCCCAACCAGGACCACAAGGCTTACAGGCAGTTCGCCCGCGGCCGTTCCGCTTCCGCAAGCGCAGGGCGGCCCCACTGGTGCGGGGCAGGCAAGTGGGCAGGGTACCCAGCAGGGCGCTCCGGCTATCGGCCTCCCTTCGGGCGGATCCCAACCCACCACCGATGTTGCGAACCTGCCATCCGACGCCGGCGGCCCGGCATCGGGCGCGTCCCCCCAGACCCCCGCGGCGGCCGTCGGGCCGCCGCCGCTGACCGAAACCGCGCTGGCCGAGAGTGTCGAAGCTTTCGGGGGCGGCGATTGTTTTGCCGCGACGCCCATCCTCCGGGCAGACGGCAAGCCGGCCCTCGTGGCCTTTGCCGACGATGCCGACACCACGGCTTCGCTGCAGGCCAAGCTCAGCGATCAGTTCGGCACGGATGTTCCAGTGATCGCGAGCTCGGTCGGCGAGCTGCAGTGCAGCGCCGTTTCGCTGATGCGCGACACCGCGACCGCGCCCGGTCCTGCGGTGCAGGTCGCGCTCGACAGTACCGAGGTCAGCCAGCAGAAGCCGCTGCGGGCCGCGCTGCGGGGCGAACCCGGCAACCCGGTCTTCGTGCTGCTCGTCGCCGATGATGGCAAGGTGTACCTCGTCGACCAGTTCGACGCCGCCGAGCACGAGACCAACCTGCCGCTCACCGCGACCGAAGGCTCTGCAGGCAATACCCAGCTGCTCGTCGCCGTCAGCGGGCCGCCCGAGCTTGCCGCCTTCTTCGGCCGCATGAGCAACGACGACGATCCGATATTCGGAGAGCTCCGCCGTCAGATGGGCGGACTGGAAGCCGGCGCGTTTTTCCGGGCACTTCGCGACGAACTCGCAAATACCGGCATCGATGCCAAGGTGGCGCTCGCCGCGTTCCGGCTGTTCTGACGGCTACTGCCCGCCGGCGGAGCCGCCGAGCTTGAAGTACTTCACCGTCACCGAGACGTCGGAGTCCTTCCCCTCGACCTCGCGCTGGATCACCGGGAAGATCTGCCGCGCCTCGTGCGTTCGCACCAGCCGCGTTGTGTTGAGACCGCCCTTGCTCGAGATCGCTACGATCATCATCGGCACCGCTTCGGCCGTCTTGGAGTTGAGCGGGGGCAGGGCGAAGCTCGCGCCATCCCCCGAGGGCGTGAGGAAGACCGAGAGGTTCTGCACCCCGCCGCGGTAGTCGACCAGCAGCAGGTCCGTGATCCAGCCCTCCGTGCCGGTGAGGGTGCCCTGCAGCGCGCCGCCGCTGGGCAGGTTGTCCGTGCTGAGCGTCAGCTCGGGACCGGGTTTCGACAGGGGCTGAACGGCGCGGAGAAAGTCGGCCACGGCGCACTGCGGGTCGACGATCAGCCGGACGCCGACATCGGGCTCGAACCCGTTGTCCTTCTGGAAATCGGTGACCATCTGCTCGAATGGCTCGACCGTGTTGCCGAAGGCCTCGATGGTCATCGCGTTGTCCGCGACGGTGATCGGGGCAGCGTACTGGCACGTGTCCAGCTTGTAGTCCTTGAGCCAGGCCAGCCGCTTTCCGGCGCCGTCCAGTACATCGCCCGGGCGCGGCGTGGGGGTCGGCACCGGGGTGTTGGCGACCACGGTGGTGGTTTCCACGGTCGGTGTGGGGGCCGGCGTTTCAGCTGTTGGCGTGGTGGTCGGCGTCGGCTCGGCTGTGGGGGTGACCGGCGGCTCGGTGGTCGGGGTGACGGTGGTCGTGCCTGAGCCGAGGAGGCCGAAGCCGCCCTGGAGGAAGAACACGACGCCGCCGC
>JAEZBF010000189.1 GCA_023427545.1 Pseudomonadota bacterium | reverse complement strand
ACGGTCCTGCAGCCCTGGATCGTGCGCCGGGGCATCTACGGCGGGATCAGGCGGGACGCGTGACCAGCCTCCTCAGCTGCGGCAGCAGGTTGCGCCGGTTGGTCTCGGCCAGCCAGCCGTTGGGCAGCGAGAGCCGCAGCACATTGTGCCAGGCGCTGCCGACCTGTCGGACCATCGACCGCGCGTTGTAGGGCAGCTCGAAGCGCTGGAAGACCTCGCGCACGCGCGGCGCCACCTCGGCGTACCGGTTGCTCGGCAGGTCGGGGAAGATGTGGTGCTCGATCTGGTGCGACAGGTTGCCGGTCATCAGGTGCAGGGCCTTGGAGCCGGAGATGTTGGCCGAGCCGAGCATCTGACGGAGGTACCAGCTGCCGCGGGTCTCGTTCTCGTCGAGCTCCTCCTGCTCGAACGTCGCGACGCCTTCGGGGAAG
This sequence comes from Pseudomonadota bacterium, assembly GCA_023427545.1. Classification (GTDB taxonomy): domain Bacteria; phylum Pseudomonadota; class Alphaproteobacteria; order Rhizobiales; family Devosiaceae; genus JAEZBF01. The sequence continues at coordinate 2,080 of JAEZBF010000189.1, read as the reverse complement.
TGCCCGCACATGATCACCGAGTGCGACCAGAGGTTGCGCGCGAGGTTGGCGGTCGCGTTGGCGAGCAGCGTCGACTTCCACGACCGGCCCGACAGCGCCGGGTAGACGACGAAGTCCTTGCCCAGCTGGCGTCGAGCCTTGGCCAGCGTCACCTTGACCTCGGCCTTCTTCTCGGGCGACATCTGCCGCTTGTCGCGGATGTGGTCGCCGAGGTCGAGGTCGAACATCGCGATGCCGTACTCGAAGATGCACGCGGTCACGAAGTTCCACGCCGGCTGGACGAGGTAGCGCGGCTTCCACTCCTGCGCCTCGTCGACGCGCATGATGCCGTAGCCGAGGTCGTTGTCCTTGCCGAGGATGTTGGTGTAGCGGTGGTGGGTCTCGTTGTGCGCCTTCTGCCACTGCGCCGCCGGCGTCACGTGGTCCCACTCCCACGTGCTGGAGTGTATCTTGGGATCGCGCATCCAGTCCCACTGACCGTGCAGGACGTTGTGGCCGATCTCCATGTTGTCGCGGATCTTGGCGACGGTCAGCCCGGCCGTCCCGAGGAGCCAGGCGCCGCGGTGCGCACTGCGCAGCAGCACGGCTCGGCTGCCGAGCTCGATGAGCCGCTGCGCCTTCACGAGGCGGCGGATGTACGCCGCGTCGCGCTCGCCGCGAGTGTCGAGCACGTCCTGCCGGATCGTGTCGAGCTCCTTGCCGAGAAGCTCGATGTCCTCGGCGGAGAGGCGGGCGATCGTGGTGGTCACACCCCTACAGTGCCCCACGGGTGGTGGGTTCACCCACCCGCGGGGCACCGGGGAGCTCGGCTCAGGCCTCGATCGCCGTGCGCTCCGAGTCGCTCGACAGCGAGCCGATCTCGATCTTGCGGGGCTTGGCACGCTCGGCGACCGGGACGACGAGGCGCAGCACGCCGTCGGCGTAGGCCGCCTCGATGCGGTCGAGGTCGAGGTTGTCGCCGAGCACGAGCTGCCGGCTGAACTGGCCCTTCGGGCGCTCGGAGGCCAGCGCCTCCCAGTCGCCGTTGCGGGCGACGCGCTCGGCGCGGACGGTCAGGACGTTGCGCTCGACGTCGAGGTCGATGCTCTCCTTGGCCACGCCCGGCAGGTCGAACTCGATGACGAACCGGTCACCCTCGCGCCACGCGTCCATCGGCATCACCGCGGGACGGTTGGTGGTGCCGAGCAGCTGCTGGGTCAGCCGGTCGAAGTCACGGAACGGGTCGGTGGTGCGCAGCAACATCACATGTCCTCCTGGTTCTGTGTCGATGTAGTCAGGCCGATGTAGTCAGGCCGATGGAGTCAGGCCGAGGACCGGAGTCCAGACCTGTATCTGCCGTTACAGGTTTTGTATAGCGCTTCGATCAGGCAAGATCAACCCCGTGCCGCAGAGGAGTCAGGGCGTCTTCGCGATCTCCGTCGCCGCCGAGATGGTGTCGATGGAGATCCAGAACCTGCGCGTCTACGAGCGCCGCGGCCTGCTCGAGCCCGAGCGCACCTCCGGCGGCACCCGGCTCTACAGCGCGGACGACATCGACCGGCTGCACCGCATCCGCGAGCTGCTCGCCGAGGGGCTCAACCTCGCCGGCATCGCGCACGTCGTCGCGCTCGAGGAGCGGGTGATCGCGCTGGAGGCGGAGAACGCGCGGCTGCGCGACAGGTAGCGTGCGAGCGTGCCCGACGTCGCCATCGCCACGCCCAACGAGGCTGCTGCCGACGCCGGCGAGGCGGTCGCCCGGGCCGGCGGCAACGCCGTCGACGCGGCGCTCGCAGCCGCGCTGGTCACGATGGTCAACGAGGTCGGCCTGGTCTCCCTCAGCTCGGGCGGGTTCGTCACCGTGCAGCCCGCAGGCGACGGCTCGCCGTACACCGTCGACGGTTGGATGGACATGCCCGGCCGCGGTCGCCCACTGGGCAGCGGCACCTGGGACATCCACACCGAGTACGGCGGTGGTGTCGACATCACCATCGGGCCGGGCTCGGTCGCAGCGCACGGATCGGTGGCGGCGCTCGAGGTGGCCCACCGGCGCGACGGGCGGCTGCCGTGGCGCGAGGTGGTGGCGCCGGCGATCGACGTGGCG
>JAEZBF010000169.1 GCA_023427545.1 Pseudomonadota bacterium | reverse complement strand
GCGGACGGCGGCCGAGGCGCGGGCGCGCGGCTTCCGCCAGGTAACGGCCGCCGGCGGCACGTTCGGCGATCTCGCCGACCTTCTGGCCCATGCGGGCCTTGCCGGCCCGGTGTTCTACCCCGCGGCGAAGCATCAGTCCGGCGATCTCGCAAAATCGCTCGCCCCGTTCGGCGTAATGGTGGTAACCGCCCGCATCTACGACATGATTGCGGTGGAAAAACTTCCCGACCCACTCTTGGCGGCGCTCGCCTCGGGCGCGATCGATGCGGCGCTGTTCTATTCGCGACGCACGGCGCAGACCTTCATCGACTGCGCTGCCGATTTCCATCTGACCAAGTCGGTCAAGACGCGGCTGGGCATGCTGTGCCTCTCCGAGCAGGTGGCCGAGCCGCTGGTCGCATCCCGTTTCGTGCGCGTCGGCCTCGCCGACTTCCCTAGCGAGGAGGCGATGATGGCGCTCTGCTTGTCTTTTGCCCGCGAACAAACGCGCCATGATGGCGCCGGTGCTGACGTAGGAATCATTGCATGGCCGAACGTAAGCCGGGGCGCGTGAAGCCGCCCACGATCGAGCTGACGGCGCGGCCGGTTGCGACTGGCAACGCGTCCGAGACGACTGCTGCCCAGGCGGAGGAGCCCGCGGCGGAGGCCGTTGCACCGCCGCAGGCGGCGGATGCGCCCGAACTTGTTCAGCCAGCCGCAGCAGAAACGGCCGAGGCGCCGCCCAGCGAACCGCCATCGACACCACCCCCGCCGCCGCCGCCGTTTGTCGCAGAGCGGCCTGCGGCAGTTGGGCGGGCAGGCCAACCCTGGGATGCGATCGCCCTCAGCGCCGTTGCCGGTGCACTGCTCGGCACCGCACTGACCTACGTCATGGCAACGTTGGTACCGCTTCCCAGTTCGGCGCCGGATTTCACCGACCCGACGCCACAGCTCGCCGATGTTGGGCGCCGTCTCGACAATCTCGAGGGCAGCAGCGCGACCATCGCCGACCAGGCGACGCGTACGCAGGTCAGCCTCGATGCAACGATCAGCCAACTCGATACCGGTCTGGCCGAATTGCGCAAGGCGATCGACGATGCCGTTTCGCGCGTGCCCGCCCCGGCCGACCTGAGTTCCGTCGAGGAGCGCTTGCGCGCCGTCTCGAGCCGGCTCGACGCGGTGGCGGCGGGTGCCTCCTCGGCGGACTCCGAGGCCTTGGCACAGACCCTGACGCAACTGCAGTCCTCGCTATCGGGCGTGAGCGCGAGGCTCGATGCGCTGGAGCGCGCCCGCGGGGCAACGGAGAGCACGTTGACTGCGTTGCAGGCGACGCTGGGCACGCTCGAGGAGCGCCTGGGTAAAAAGACGGAGGCGGAACAGCAGGCAGTGGTGGCGGTCGACCGGGCGGCGCAGGCGGATGCCTTGCGCGCAGCGATAGAGAAGGGCGGAGCATTCGCCGGCGAACTCGCCGCGATCTCAGAAAGCAGCGGTGCGACGGTCTCGCCGGAATTGCAGGCCAAGGCGGCAGCCGGCCTGCCCAATCCCGAGGTTCTGGCGCAGCGCTTTGCGGCGCGGGTACCCGACATAATTGCGGCCCGCCCGAGCCCGCAAGGCGAAGACTGGCAGGGCCAGGCCGTCGACTGGATGAAGTCGATGCTGGCGGTTCGGCCCGCCGACGTTACGGAGGGCGATTCCCCGGAGGCGGTGATGTCGCGGCTCGAAGCGGCCATGGCGCGCTATGATTTCACCCAGGCGGCCGAGCTATTCGACCAGCTGCCCGCGCCGATGAAGGCGGCTGCTGGAGACGTTGCGACCGACGTTGCGCTCTGGGCCGCCGCGAATGCGCTGATCGCCGACCTCAGGAAGGCGCCGGCGGAGGCCGCGCAGTGATCAGGCTCGCCTCCTGGATCGTCGCCAGCCTGCTCATTTCCGTCGCGATCGCTTTCCTGGTGTCGCTGCCGGGCACGATCACCATCGATTTCGCCGGCTACCGCATGCAGCCGCGGCTGGGGATCGCCGCGTTCCTGCTGCTCGCGATGGTTGCCGCGATCATTCTGGTCTGGGGCATCATCCGGCGGATCCTTTCGGCACCGCGCTATCTCGCACGGCGGGCCGCGGCGCGTCGCAAGGAAGCGGGGGTGCAGGCGCTTTCGGACGGGTTCATCGCGCTGCAGGCGGGCGACTTTCCGCGGGCGCGCATGCTGGCACGTGAAGCGCAGGCTAGCCTTGCCGGCAACGCCGCCGCGCAGCTGCTCGAGGCGCGAGCCGACCTCGCGCTCGGCGACATGGCGGCGGCGCGGGAACACTACCGGGCACTGATCTCGGACCGGAAGACTGCGCTCGCAGCCCTATCGGGACTCTACGAGCAGGCGCGCACGCAGGGGCGGCCTGAAGCGGCGCTGACCTTCGCCCAGAAGGCGGCGACGATTGCGCCGCAGACGCCGTGGGCGACGGCGGCAGTATTCGACGAACACACCCGGCGGGGCCGCTGGGCCGAGGCGCTGGCGATGGTTGCCGAGGAGCCCTCGACCACGCGCGAGGAAAAGCTGCGCAAGCGCCGCCGTCAGGCCGTGCTCGAAACGGCACGCGCGCGCGATGCCGAAGCGACCGATCCGATGGCGGCCCTCGACCATGCACTCGCCGCGCTGCGCGTGCTGCCGGAGTTCGTGCCGGCGGCGCTGATCGCGGCCCGCATCCACTCGCATCGCGGCGAAGGCCGCCGGGCGATGAGCCTACTGCGCCGGGTGTGGCGGTCGACCGGCCATCCCGATGTCGCTACGCTCTACGCCAATGTCGTGCCGGGCGCCTCGGCGGTCGATCGTTTTCGCCGCATCCGCGAGCTGATCGATGCGCCGCCCGCCACGCGTGCGGCTGCGATCGTCTTCGCCCGCGCCGCCGTCGATGCGTACGACTGGACCGCGGCCCGCCAGGCACTCGCACCGTACTCGGTCGCCGAGCCGAGCCGGGGGGTGTGCATGCTCATGGCCGAGATCGAGGAAGGCCAGAACGGCGACCAGGGCAAGGCCCGCGAGTGGCTGGCGCGCGCAGTTACCGCGCCCGCCGACCCGGCGTGGTTCGCCGACGGCGTCGTCGCCGCGGAGTGGGAGCCCATCTCGCCCGTCACCGGCAAGCTCGATGCTTTCGCCTGGAAGGTGCCTGTCGAAACCGCGCATGCCCGGCCGGGCGAGACCACCGCGCTCGCCGTTCTTGCGCCGAGCGCAGTGCTCACCGAGGAGGCAGGCGCCGCACCGGCCTGAGCGGCACGCCCTCGTGGTTCGACGAGCTCACCATGAGGGCTAATGGTGAGCTCGTGAGGGCCTCATGTGAGCCAGTCGAACCACGAGGTCCGGTCACCTACTCCGCTGCGGCCAGTCCCCGGGTCAGCTCCAGCGCCTGGCGCTCGAACAGGCGGCGGTAGATGCCCGCGTCACGCCGGACCAGCGCCTCGTGGGTACCCTCCTCGACGATCCGGCCCTTGTCGAAGACGAGCAGGCGATCGAGCTTGCGCACGGTCGAGAGCCGGTGGGCGATGACGATGGTGGTGCGACCCTCCATCAGCCGCTCCATGGCCCGCTGGATCAGCACCTCGCTCTCGGAATCGAGGCTCGAAGTCGCCTCGTCGAGAATGAGGATCGGCGCATCGGCGAGGAAGGCGCGCGCGATTGCGACCCGCTGGCGCTCGCCGCCCGACAGCTTGACGCCGCGTTCCCCCACCATCGTCTCGTAGCTCTTGGGCAGCGCGCTGATGAAATCGTGCGCGCTGGCGAGGCGGGCCGCTTCGATGATCTCGGCGCGGCTGGCTTCGGGGCGGGCATAGGCGATGTTTTCCGCCAGCGAGCGGTGGAACAGGATCGGCTCCTGCGCCACCATCGCGATCTGCTGGCGTAGCGAGGCCTGCGTGACGCCGGCAATGTCCTGCCCGTCGATGAGGATGCGGCCACCGCTGACGTCGTAGAGGCGCTGGATCAGCTTGACGAAGGTCGTCTTGCCCGACCCGGAGTGGCCAACGAGGCCCACCTTCTCGCCCGCTTCGATCGTCACTGAAAAATCGCGATAGAGCGCGGTGGCATGCCGGCCATAGTGGAACTGGACGTTCTCGAACGCGATCCGGCCACGCTCGATACGGATGGCCTTGGCGCCCGGACGATCATCGATGCCCAGGGGCGTGTAGTCGATATCGACCAGCTCCTCCATGTCGTTGACCGAGCGCTGGAGGTTGCGGATGTGATTGCCGGTGTCGCGGAGGTAGCCCTGCAGGACGAAGAACGAGGTGACGACCAGCGCGATGTCGCCGGCCTGGGCTGCACCCTGCTGCCAGAGCAGGATGGCAAAGCCGACGATCACCGTGCGCAGCAGCAGCATGGTGCCGCCCTGGATGCCGCCGTTGAGCGTGCCGCGCCGCCACGTCCGCGCCGTGCGGTTGCTCCAC
>JAEZBF010000061.1 GCA_023427545.1 Pseudomonadota bacterium | reverse complement strand
CGCCTTCGCCGTAGCCGACATAGCCCGGAGGGGCGCCCTTGAGGCCCGAGACGGTGTGGGCCTCCTGGAACTCGCTCATGTTGATGGTGATCATGTTCTGCTCGCCGCCGTAGAGCGCGTCGGCAAGCGCGAGGGCGGTTTCGGTCTTGCCGACGCCCGAAGGGCCGCAGAGCATGAAGACGCCGATCGGCTTGTTGGGATTGTCGAGCTTGGCCCGGTTGGTCTCGATGCGCTTGGCGATCATCTGCAGGCCGTGGTCCTGGCCGACGACGCGCTTGCCCAGCGTCTCCGCCAGCTTGAGGATGGTCTGGACCTCGTCCGAGACCATCTTGCCGATGGGGATGCCGGTCCAATCCGAGACCACCGAGGCGACCGACTGCTCATCCACGTAGGGGTAGATCATGCGGGTGTCGGGGCTCATCTCGTTGAGCTGCGAGACCAGCTCGTAGAGCCGCTGCTGCGTCGGCGAGGCGCTGGGCGCCGCCGCCGCAGCTGCTTCCGCTACAGGCGCGCTTTCCCCGGCAGCCGCTGCTGACCAGGGATCGGCAGGCGCACCAGCGCCCGCCATCTCGAGCACCGGCGCTGCCGCTGGTGCAGCTGCCTCGGCGGGCGCGGCGGCCTTGGCGTTGGCGCGTTCCCCCGCGAGCTGGTCACGCAGCTGGCCGATCTCTTCGACTATCTTGTGCTCGGCTTCGTACTTGCCCTCGAGGTCCGCGAGCTTGGTGCGGATTTCGGCGATCTCGGTGTTCAGCTCCTCGGTCCGGCGCGGGCTTGCGAGCCCGATGTCGGCCTGGCGCTCGATAGCTTCGAGCTCCTCCTCGCGGGCGTTGATCGCGTCCTTGAGGTCGGCGATCATCGCGGGCGTCGTGCTCTGGGAAATGGCCACCCGCGCGCAGGCGGTGTCGAGCAGGCTCACCGCCTTGTCGGGCAGCTGACGGGCCGGGATGTAGCGGGCCGAGAGCTCGACCGCAGCGACCACCGCCTCGTCCGAGATGCGCACCTTGTGGTGCTTCTCCATCGGCGCCAGCAGGCCGCGCAGCATGTAAGCCGCCTTGCTGATCGATGGCTCGTCGACGTTGATCGGCTGGAACCGGCGGGTCAGCGCCGGGTCCTTCTCGATGTGCATGCGATATTCGTTCCAGGTCGTCGCACCGACCGTCCGCAGCGTCCCGCGGGCGAGAGCGGGCTTGAGCAGGTTGGCGGCGTCACCGGTGCCTGCCGCGCCGCCGGCGCCGATCAGGGTGTGGATTTCGTCGATGAACAGGATGATCGGGGTGGGCGAGGCCTGGACCTCGTCGATAACCGAGCGCAGGCGCTGTTCGAACTCACCCTTCATGGACGCGCCGGCCTGCATCAGGCCGATGTCGAGCGAGAGAAGCCGGTTGCCCTTGAGCTGGGGCGGCACGTCGCCGGCCGCGAGCCGCTGGGCGAAGCCCTCGACCACGGCTGTCTTGCCGACGCCCGCCTCGCCGGTCAGCAGCGGGTTGTTCTGGCGCCGCCGCAGCAGCACGTCGATGATCTGGCGGATTTCGTCGTCGCGACCGACGATGGGGTCCATCTTGCCGCTTTCGGCCGCCGCCGTCATGTCGACGCTGAAACGCGCGAGCGGCGTCTGGCCGCGCTGGGCGCCGCCCTCGCCACCCGCGGGCGTACCGCCCGCGGCCGCCAGGCCCGCGCCCTCCATTGGCCGGAGGGTTTCCTCGTCGGACTCCTTCCAGATCGCGTTGCCTTCGTTGGCCAGCCGGTCGGGATCGATGCCGGCCAGCGACTTCGAAATCTGCGCCACCGCGGACTTGAGCTCCACGCCCTTGAGGGCCGCTAGCAGGATGTGGCCGGTGCGGATCTGCGCTTCGCCGAACAACAGCGTGGCGTAGTGCCAGCCACGGTCGAGCACGTCGGTTACCTGGCTGGCAATGCCGGGCATTTCGGTCGTATTTTTCCGCAACCCATCAATCACCTGCGCCAGCTCGGAGAGCACGCGGGCGCGGTCGATCTTCATCTTGTCGAGGGTAACCGAGATGTCCGAGCGGTCGTTGTTGATGATGTGGAAGAGCCAGTGCGCGAGCTCGAGGTTGCGGTTGCCGGCGTTCTTGGCGTGCCGCAGCGATTGCATGAATGCGTCGTAGCCCAGGCGGTTGAGTTTGCCCGTGACTGTTTCAAGGCTGATGTCGCTCATTGGGTCTGCCCCGTACGTTTGGGCGCGTTCGCCCGCTTAGCGGCCTTTGCCGCACTCCGACGCTCGCTGAGGTTGAAGCGGGCGTCCCTCAAGTAGCTCTCGTCGCCGTCCCCTACCGGCTTGGGTGCAACCCAGGAGGTCCACCCCAGCTGTCCCGACGAGCCCAGCCGCGTCGGCGGCGCCAGCTTGGCGGGAAGTGCAAGTTCCACGTCGTATTCGTAGCGGTGCCCCACATGGAAGAACACCAGGTCCGCCAGCCTGCCCGCGAGCGTGCCGCTCGGCAGCAGCTCCGAGTATTGTTCCAGGCTCGTCGTGTTGATCGTGATCCGGAACTTATCGTTGATACTATAAGAGCGTATCCCCAGAAACGTGTCCGTGCCAAGCGATGATCCGCGGGTCCCGACCGCCATCTGATCGGACGGCTCGAAGACCAGCCAGCTGCCCACCCGCTCGACGATCGAGACATCGAGTTTGAAGACGCCGCGGAGCAGCTGCGCCAGCCGGCGCGCGCTCTTGATGCGGGACGCGACGAGCCCGGAATAGGGCAGTTTGCCGATGTCCTCGACGTCGTCGCGGTTGACTGTCGCCGCCGAGCCGATGCCGGAGAAGCTGCCGATATAGGCGGTGAAGCGGTCCGCCTCCGGACGATCGTGCTGGGCGATCGGCCGGGCGTCGGCCCACGCGCGATAGAACAGCTGGCGGAAGCGGTTCGAAAAGAGGTCGGTGAAGCGGGCGAACGAGGGGTCGCTGTAGAAGGTCCAGTGGTAGGCTTCTTCGGTCGTCGTCAGGGGCAGGGCGCCCTGCGGGCCGAAATAGCCCAGGAACCGCGAGAATACGCGCGGCGTGCCGTTGGGCGTCGTGTCGACCTTGATGACGTTGGTGTCGGGGAACTCGAGATAGGGGTCTTGGGCGAGGTTGACGATCTCCTCGGCCATGACGCTCGAGTCGCCGATCCGCGGCTTGTCGTTGGCGGAGCGCTCGAACTCCCGCAGCACGCGGAAGAGATCGAAGCTGATCGGGCTCTCTATAATCTCGTCTTTGAGGGTCACAGCGTACCGCCGAGGCCGGCGCGGGGCGGCCAGCGCATGACTACGCCCCGTTGTGTCGAGGCGATGATCGTCTGGGTGAAGCTGTTGATTGCCGTGTATTCGGCAAAGAAGCGATCGAGCACTGCGCCCATGATCATGATGCCCGAGCCGCCGAAGGCCTTTTCGTCGAAGGTGACCGTGATCTCGACACCGCGGGCAGCGTTGAAGCCATTGGGCTGGCGCAGCCGCCGCACCACAGGACGGGTCTCGAGGCTGTCGATGCCGCGGACCTGACGGTCTGTGAGGCTGTCGGTGACATCCGAAAAGATCGCCAGCAGCTCCTTCAGTCCGCCAGCGCGGTCGTCGGGCCCGCGGTCGGTGAGGCCGAGGTGGTTGAGTGCAAGGAGGTTGATCAGCCGCCACATCATGGGGCCGGGGTGGGTGGCCTCGCGCTGCTTGCGTTCGGCATGGATCACCGAATCCATCGGCGGGGTAGGGCCGAATATGCACTTGAGGATGAGCGCCGTATTGTCGGTCAGCCGGAAATCGGCGCCGGTGTCGCCGACCGGCAGTTGCTCGGTTAGATGCCGGTTCGAGCAGAGCGCCCGGACGCTGAGCTCGCGCACGCGATCCGTGTCGGAAAGGCCCGCCGGCTCGAAGAGGGAGAGAAACATCTCCGTGCCGGCGTACCTGGTCTGGCTGCCGAAGCGGCGCTCCCGCTCAGTCGGCAGACGCGGCAGCCGGCGCACGGTGTAAAACAGCGCGTCCTCCAGGCGCACGCTGTTGGGCGGCAGGCTGTAGAGTGG
>JAEZBF010000340.1 GCA_023427545.1 Pseudomonadota bacterium | reverse complement strand
CGCTCTACATGCTCGACGAGCCCACCACGGGGCTGCACTTCCACGACGTCGCCAAGCTGCTCGACGTGCTGCACGAGCTGGTAGATGCCGGTAACACTGTGGTGGTGATCGAGCACAACCTCGAGGTCATCAAGACCGCCGACTGGGTGATCGACCTAGGGCCCGAGGGTGGCGACGGCGGCGGGGAGATCGTCGGCATCGGCACGCCCGAAGACATCGCCGAGAACCCGCGATCGCACACCGGCCGGTTCCTCAAGGAAGTGATGGAGCGCCGCCCGCAGCGGACCAAGGCCGCGGAGTGAGCGGCGGCGTAGGCGGGCCGGGCTCACCCAATGCCAGTGACTAGCCGACGGTGAATTCGAAGATGCCGTTGGCGCCGATGTTCATGCGCTGGCGGACGTCGCCGACGCCGAGTGCGCCGACGGCGACATCCCAGCAGCCGGCCGGAACCTCGAAGTCGCGGTAGCCGCCGTCGGGGATGCCGTTGCTCGGGCCCAGCAGGTTGTTGGTGCCGTAGGTGAAGGCGTCGCAGTCCGAGATCAGCAGCGCGTCGATGTAGTTGCCGCTGTCGTTGATGATGCGGATCGTGCCCGTTGCCCCGTTCGCGGTGGCGAGATTGGTGCCGGTGCTTCCGGTGGTCGAGCATCCGGCGAGCACGGCAAATGCGGCGGCGATCACGCCACCCAGTAGAATCGATTTCATGTTCCCCCCGATGGCAGCCCCCTGCCAATCGGGCCAGCATGCCAGTTGCCGCGGTTTGCCGGAAGCCCGCCGGGGACCAACGACAGCAAATGTGACCGGTCGGTGCCGTTCCATGCGCCAGGCGCATAGGGCGCCACCGCATCGCCGGGTGGTCCGGGCGGGCAAATCGAACCATGTTCCTGCGTCGCCAACCAATCAGGGGAGACGCTCAAATGTTCGTTCGTGCCGTCTGGCGCCTGAGGCACCTCGTCGACCTCAAGCCTTCGCTGCGGGAGGCGGACGTGCCGTCGACCCGCCGTGCGGTCCTGCCGGGACTGTCTGCGGCCGGGTTCACGAAGATGACCCAGGGGCTATTCGACCGCCGCTGAGTTGAACTTTGCAAGCCGCGCTCGCTCACGTGCGGCGCGTTCGGGCACAACTTAATTCGGCGTAAACAAGTCCAAGCAGAGCCTTGCGATTTTCGCATGTCACGCTTGAGCAATGGCGGCCTGCTCATCGGGTCGGAGCGGGCCTATATCGTTCACGTAAACTCAAGAAAGGAGACTTCGATGGACCTTCGCAAGACGATCCGCAAGTGGGCCGCGTACCAGCAGACCGTTCGCGAGCTCGCCGCTCTCGACAACCGTCAGCTGAACGATCTCGGCATCAGCCGGACCGACATCCAGCGCATTGCCCGCGATCATGCTCGCGCGCTTTAGTCGCCGGCAGACCACCAGCGTCATCATGGACTATGGAACACCCGCTCGCTTCTAGAGCGGGTGTTCGCATTTCTGAGGCCTGCGTGCCGTGCATGGCCATGGCCCAACCACCTCTACCCCTCCACTCCTGCGCCCCACTAACCCCAGCCGGAACTTCGGCCGCGGCCTGTTCGTTTTGCCGATACCCCATCAGCAACAACGGAGAGAGGCCATGCGCGATCTGCAGGGCAAATCCATCGCCATCGTCGCAACGGACGGTTTTGAGCAGGCGGAGCTCGAGAAGCCCCTGGCTGCGCTGAAAGGCGCTGGCGCCAAGGTGGATGTCATCGCCCTGAAGGCGGGCGAGATCTGGGGCTGGGACAAGACGGACTGGGGCAGCCCGGTGACGGTCGACAAGACCATCGACCAGGTTTCTGCCGACCAGTACGACGCGATCGTGCTGCCAGGCGGAGTCATCAATCCCGACAAGCTCCGCGTCGAGCAGAAGGTGCTCGACCTCATCAACGCGTTCTGGACCCAGGGCAAGGTTGTCGCGGCCGTGTGTCACGCGCCGTGGCTGCTCATCCAGACCGGCATCGTCAAGGGACGCAAGGTCACCTCGTACCACTCGATCAAGACCGACGTGATCAACGCCGGCGGCCGCTGGGAAGACAGCGCGGTGGTGACGGACCAGGGCCTGATCACCAGCCGCAACCCGGGCGACCTCGATGCCTTCTCGGAGAAGATCGCCGAGGAGGTTTCCGAGGGCCAGCACACCCGCCGCGCCGCCTGAGGCGCGGTTGCGCGCGGGGCTGGCGTTTGCTAACCCCGCGCGCGTGACAGACCAACCCATCCACATCATCGGCGGCGGCCTCGCGGGATCGGAAGCGGCATGGCAGGCCGCCTCGGCGGGCGCTCGCGTCGTGCTGCATGAAATGCGGCCGGTGCGCAGCACTGAGGCGCACCTGACCGAGGGGCTCGCCGAGCTCGTCTGCTCCAACAGCATCCGGTCGGACGATCACGAGAACAATGCGGTCGGCCTGCTGCACGAGGAGATGCGCCGCTGCGGCTCGCTGGTGATGCGGGCGGCCGATGCGCACAAGCTGCCCGCCGGCGGTGCACTCGCGGTCGATCGCAACGGCTTTTCTGCGGCAGTGACGGCGGCGCTCGAGGCGCACCCCAACGTCACGGTCGCTCGCGAGGAGATCGACGGATTGCCTCCGGCCGAGTGGCGCAACGTCATCGTCGCCACCGGGCCGCTGACCTCTCGCCCACTGGCCGAAGCGATCCGCACGCTCACCGGCGAGGACGAGCTGGCTTTTTTCGATGCCATCGCGCCGATTGTGCACGCCGAGAGCATCGACCGCTCGATCGTTTGGGCGCAGTCGCGCTACGACAAGCCGGGGCCGGGCGGGACCGGGGCGGATTACCTCAACTGCCCGATGAACGAGGCCGAGTACAACCGCTTCGTCGACGCGCTGCTCACCGGCGAGAAGCACCAGTTCCACGAGTGGGAGAACGTGCCCTACTTCGACGGCTGCCTGCCGATCGAGGTGATGGCGGAACGCGGGCGGGAGACTCTGCGCTGGGGGCCGCTCAAGCCGGTCGGCCTCACAAACCCGCGCAACCCCGAGGTGAAGCCCTACGCCGTGGTGCAACTGCGGCAGGACAATGCACTGGGCACGCTGTGGAACATGGTCGGGTTCCAGACCAAGCTGAAGTACCGCAAGCAGGCGGAGATCTTCCGGCTGATCCCGGGGCTCGAGAACGCGCAGTTCGCCCGGCTCGGGGGGCTTCACCACAACACGTTCCTCAATTCGCCGAAGGTGCTGGGGGCGGACCTCAGGCTAAAGGCTGACCCGCGGCTGCGCTTTGCCGGGCAGATCACCGGGGTCGAAGGCTATGTCGAAAGCGCAGCGATCGGGCTGATCGCCGGGCGGATGGCGGCTGCCGATGCGCTGGGGAGCAGCATGCCGGCGCCGCCAGTCACGACGGCGATGGGGGCGTTGATCGCGCACATCACCGGCGGTCACCTTGCGGCAGAGGGGGAGCCGGGCCCGCGCAGCTTCCAGCCGATGAATGTCAACTTCGGGTTGTTCCCGGAGGTGAGCGTGCAGCGGCCGGAGGGCGTCAAGCGCTGGCGCGGCGCGGAGAAGACCCAGGCCAAGCGGCGGGCGATCAGCGCCCGGGCGCTCGCGGACATCGCCGGCTGGGCCAGCGCGCGGGCGGCAGCGGCCTAGTCGGCCGGAGCCGAGCTGAAGAGCACGCCATCGACGTAGCCGACGTAGACCTGGTTGTTGGTCTCCATGCCGCGGTGGACGCTGGCGAGATCGACGACGAGGCGGAACTTGCGGTCACCGACAGTGAAGTCGATCGTCGTGACGGGCAGCATGCCGCGATTGTCGCCATCGATCATTGGACCGAGGTCGACACTCGCCATGAGCCGGCCGCCGCGGAGCGCAACGAACGTGCGGCGGTCGATACGGAAGGTGAGATCGACCGCAGCGATGCGGCTGTCACTGCCCGACACATAGGCGTCACCGATGAGCCAAGGCGTCGCCGAGACATCGACCGGAAGCTTGAAGTCGCGGCCGAGCGAATAGGCAGTCCCCACGATCAGTTCACCGGTCCCCTGAAGGCCGAGGGCCGCAACGGCCGAGCCGGCGTCGACGCCCGCAGCGTCGACTTCGATGCCGTGCGCGCGGAGCACGCGGGCGAGTTCGACCTGCCCCTGATCATCGCCGCCGAGATAGGTGATGACGGCAACCGCCCGCGATTTGTCTTCGGCCGGCCACTCAGCTGTCGTGGGTACGCTGGCGGCATCCGTGCCGGGGCGGGAGAGCAGATCGTCGAGCACCATCGCCTGCTGGACGCGCGGCAGGTTCTCGATGTTCCAGGGGCCGATGCTGCCGATGAGCAGGAGGAACGCAGCAAGCCCCGGGATCATGCGGATGTCGCCGCGGCGGAAGAGGAACGTCAGCGTGATAACCCCCGCCCATATTCCCCCCCAGACCAGCAGCAGCCGCTCGGGCGTAAAGCCATAGGCGTCGATGCGGATGTAAACGGCGAGCCCGAACAGACCGAGCGGGAGGATGGTGAGCCAGAACCAACCGCGGTGAAAGAACCGCACGAGGGCGCTGTCGCGGACGAACGGGGGGTGGAGCACCAGCCAGGTCGCGGCGCCGGCGATGACGAAGCCGAGTACCATCCAGCCGAGCACGCCCTGCGGCAGCGAGCGGGTGAGCACGATCTGCGCGAAATAGGCGAGCAGGATGACGGAGTAGGCGAGCAGCAGCGGGATCAGCACGAACTTGCCGAGCAGGCCGATGGCGCGGGCGAGGAAATCGGGCTGCTCGAGCACACGCGGATCGTATTCGGAGAGGCGCGGCAGGGTGGACAGCCAGTAGAGCGGGGCGAAGAAAGCGCCCAGGATCGGCAGCACGGTGCGGTAGAAGACGTTGCCCAGCTCGAACCCGAAGAGGGTTGCGACCGTGCGCTCGATGGCGACGATGCCGACGGTGATCAGCAGCAGCGCGACGCCGGCGATGGCGCCGGAAGCGGCCGCGCGGTGGTTCAACCACCAGAAGCGGTCCTGCTGGCCGGCGGCGGCGCCCCTGCCCCAACCCGCGGTAGATGCCGAGACGGAGAGCCAGAGTGCGCCGACGACCGGCATGGCATAGGGCACGAAGTAGGTCGTGTCCCGCAGCTGGAAGAGCAGCACGACGGCGATCGGCACGACGTACGCAAGGATGATGCTCGCGAGGCGGTTGCCCGGGCGGCTTTCGCCGAAGAACACACCGGCCAGCGCGAAGACGGCACCAGTCCCGAGCCCGAGCACCCCACGCATCCAGCCTTCGTCGCCGAAGGGGACGATCTGGTTCGTGAGCGCCAGGATGCACAGGGTTGCTGCCGCGGCGAGCGCGATTGGCAGGGGAAACCGCCGGAGCGTTTCCGGAATATCGGGCGCAAGCCTATCGCCCCATGCCTCGATGGTCATGTCTTGCCCCCTACCCCTCAGCCGTTGCGCTGGACCCACCACCACAACGCGGCGATCCGCTGCCAGTCGGCGCGGCGGACCGGAGGAGAGAATGGCCGTTCCGTGGCGCGACGCAAGCGGTCGAGATCGGAACGGAGCACTGCGATCATGGCAAATGCCGGGCGGAGGCCGCGCGGAAGAGCGTCGATCGCGGTGCCGGCGCGTTCCAGGTGATCACCGGCAATCTCGTGGAGCTGCTGGAGCGCGGCGAGCAAGCCTTCGCTGACAGTGCCCGAGAGCACTTCGTCGCGCTCGACGCCATTGGCGGCAAAGACCGACCACGGCAGGAAGATGCGGCCGCGATTGGCGTTGTAGCCGAGGGCCGAGAGGTGGCCGACGAGGGCCTGCGCTACGCCGAGGTGGCCGGCGGCGTCGCCGGGCTCGACGGGGGCGCCGCCGTTCAGCATCATCGCGGAGAGCTGGTACGGGATCGAGGCGGTGGCGCCGGCGTAGCCCTCGAACGCGGGGAGGTCGGGCATCGGATCGGCATAGAGGTCGAAACTGCGGGCCTCGAGGAGCTGCAGCAGCGGCGGCCGCGGGATGGCGTAACGCTCGACCGCGGCAAGGAGCGCGGCGGCGAGCGGGTTGCGGGAGACATCGCCGTACCCCTGCCCGCTCAGTGCATCGTGCCACCATTGGAGCCGTATCTCGCCCGCAGTGGGGTCGCTGACGCGGTCCGATATGGCAGCGACGTCGGCGGAGAACGCGAAGAGGGCCTGCACGTGCTCGCGGACATCGGCCGGCAGCACCAGGGTGGCGTAGTAGCGATCGGGATCGTTGCTGCGCAGGAACCCGGCGGGATAGCTGAGCTCCGCAGCCATTTTCAGCGCGGCGCGTCCACCGCGATCAGGGCGGCGGCGACCGCCCTGCCCTCGGCATGGAGGATGTTGTAGGTGCGGACGGCACCGCCCGTCGCAACCGCCTCGATGATCGTGCTGCGCTCGCGGAAAGCGGTGCGGATCTCGGGGCGCAGCCCGGCGATGTCCGCGCCGAGGCCGATGAAGAGGACGTCGATCTGATCGGCCAGGGCGAGCACCGGCTCAAGCGAGGCCAGCGTGACCTCGCCCGCTCTCGTTACCGGCCAGGCGTGCATGCCGGAGGGAAGGCAGAGCAGCGAGCCGCGGTGCGACATCCCCGCAAAGCGGAAACCGCCGTTGCCGTAGGCGTCGATCTGCACCTGGTAGGGGTAGAAGCCTTCGCCGGGGTTAGCCACGGTGAGCCCGGACCTCGTGGTTCGACGGGTTCACCATGAGGTCCTCTCCAGCTCGGCAGCAGCCCTCATGGTGAGCTTGTCGAACCACGAGGGCGTGGCACTAGACCGCCGCGCCGTCGGCGCGCTTGGCCACCACCTTGCCCTCGGGTTCATCGGCGCGGGCCTTGAGGCCGAAGTTGATCAGGATCGGGCCGTTGACGATGATCGAGGAGTACATGCCCACGAGGCTGCCGAACGTCATCGCGATGGTGAAGCTGCGGATGACTTCGCCGCCGAAGAGGACCAGCGGAATCAGCGCCAGGAACACCGTGAACTGCGTCAGCGAGGTGCGCACGATGGTCTGGTTGATCGACAGGTCGATCAACTCGGGCAGCGGCATCTTCTTGTATTTTCGCAGGTTCTCGCGAACGCGGTCGGACACCACGACGGTTTCGTTCAACGACAGGCCGACGAGAGTCAGCACGGCCGCGATCGATGTGAGGTTGAACTCGAGCCCGGTTATCGAGAACAGGCCGATGGTCATGATGATGTCGTGGGTGGTCGTCGTGACGGCGGCCAGCGCGAACTGCCACTCGAAGCGGAACCAGATGTAGATCAGGATCGCGACCAGGGCGATGATGACGGCAAGGGTGCCCTTCCATGCGAGCTCGCCCGACACCGTGCCGCTCACCGCCTCGGTGCTGCGGATGGTGTAGTTCTCGGTCGCGAGGGCGTCACGCACCTTGGCGACGGCGATCTGGTCGGCGGCCTGGCCGCCCTCCTGCGCCTGGACGCGCACGAGCACGTCCTCGGGCGTGCCGAAGCCCTGCACCTGCACTTCGCCGAGGTTGAGCTGGTCGAGGAGTTCGCGGATCTGGCCGGAATCGGCGGGCCCGCCCTGGTGCTGGATGACGATCGCGGTACCGCCCACGAAGTCGATGCCGAGGTGGAAGCCGCGGAAGTACGCCGAGCCGATCGAGGCGACGCTGGCGACGATCGAGAACGCGATGACGTAGCGTGAAATCTTCATGAACGGGATCTTGGTCCCGTCCGGAATGAAGCGGAAATGCTGGATCTTGAGCGTCTTGGGACGGACGCGGCGAAACCAGAGGCCGACCTGGTACGAGGTCACGGTATACGAGGGGAACAGCGAGGGCAGGATGCCCAGGCCGAGGGTAACGGCAAAGCCCTGCACCGGGCCAGAGCCCATGAAGTAGAGCACGATCGCCGCAACCAGCTGGGTGAGGTGCGAGTCGATGATGGTGCCCCAGGCGCGCTCGAAGCCGGCGTTGATCGCCTGCACCGGCGCCTTGCCCGCCCGCTGCTCCTCGCGCATTCGCTCGTAAATGAGGACGTTGGCGTCCACGGCGATGCCGATGGTGAGCACGATGCCGGCGATGCCGGGCAGCGTCAGCGTCGCGCCCAGCAGCGACAGCGCCGCGAAGATCATCAGGATGTTGAGGACCAGTGAGACGTTCGCGAAGACGCCCCAGAGGCCATAGGCGATGACCATGAAGCTGACGACGAGCACCGCGGCGACGATGCCGGCGATG
This sequence comes from Pseudomonadota bacterium, assembly GCA_023427545.1. Classification (GTDB taxonomy): domain Bacteria; phylum Pseudomonadota; class Alphaproteobacteria; order Rhizobiales; family Devosiaceae; genus JAEZBF01. Next base: position 3,248 of record JAEZBF010000340.1, on the reverse strand, counting down.
AGGCCCGAATGAATCGAGTCCGCGCCTAGGCTGGCGTCGACGGTGCGCTCCTCGACGATGTCGAGGCTGGCCGGCAGTGCGCCGGCGCGCAGCAGGACGGCGAGGTCGTTGGCGCTCTGGGTGGTGAAGCTGCCGCTGATCTGGCCGGAGCCGCCGGTGATCGGCTGCTGGATGACCGGCGCGGTGATCACCTGGTTGTCGAGGACGATGGCGAAGCGCTTGCCGACGTTGGCGGTGGTGATTTCGCCGAAGGTGATGGCGCCGCGGGTGTCGAGCTTGAAGCTCACCACCGAGCGGGAGGTCTGCTGGTCGTAGCCGGGTTGCGCGTCGACGAGTGACTCGCCGCCGAGCGAAACGTTCTCGGCGATCAGCTCGTTGCCGCCGTCGGCGCTGGGCAGGATCATGTAGCCGCTGGGCACGCCCTGGGCCTCGGCCTGCGCAGCGGTCATGGTGGGGTGCACCATGTGGAAGGTCAGGCGCGCGGTGCGCGAGATGATGTCCTTGAGGCGCTGGCTGTCGCCGAAACCGGGCACCTGGACGAGGACGCGGTCGGAACCCTGGCGCTGGATCGAGGGCTCGGTCGTGCCGAGTTCGTCGACGCGCTTGCGGATGACTTCGATCGACTGCGCGACCAGCGAGCTCATCCGCTGCTCGACGCCCTGCTCGGTCAGCGCAACGGTGATCCTGCCGGGGCCGCTGTCGGCAAAGGAGAGCTCGGGCACGCCGCCGATCGCGAACAGCGTGTTGGAGATGTTGTTCTGCAGCGTCTGGAGCGCCGCCATGGCGGCGTCGTGCTGGGATGGGTCGGTCAGCTCGACGGTGATCGAGTCCCGCCCGGTGGTGATGAGGTTGCCGATGCCGTTCTGGTTGGCCAGCACGGAGCGGGCGTCACGCCGCAGGTCCTTGATGCGCTCGCTGACGATGCCTTCGCGATTGACCTGGAGCAGCAGGTGCGAACCGCCCTGCAAGTCCAGACCCAGCACCATCCTCTGGTGGGGGATCCCCGCCGGCCAGGTGTTGGGATCGCCGGGAAGGAAGTTGGGGATCGTGAACAGCACCGCAATGAACGCCACGAGGGCGATGATGGCGGTACGGAACCAGGAGAACTGCAGCATCTAGGATTAGTCCGTTCGGGCGCCGGGCGCCCTGTTGTCAGGCCTTGGCGTTGTCGTTCACAGGCTCGGCCTTGGAGCGCACGTCGGAGATCATGCCGCGGACCAGCTTGACCTTGACGCCCTGGGCGATCTCGACTTCGAGGTCTTCGCCGTCCACTGCCTTGGTAACTTTGCCGATGATGCCGCCGGTGGTGACCACCGTGTCGCCGCGGCGGATCGCGGCAAGCATCGCCTGCTGGGCCTTCATGCGCTTCTGCTGTGGCCTAAAGATGAGCAGCCAGAAAATCACGACGAGCAGAAGGATCGGCATCAGCGAGGTGAGGATGTCGGCCATCCCGCCGGCCGGCGCGGGCGCGGCGGCCTGAGCGCTCGCGGCACCCGTGGCGACCGCGAGGATGGCTGCTGCCGTCGCCCCCCTGACCATGAGCGGGCCCCACAGGCGCGAGGCGGGCAGAGGCAGGTAGGACATCGGTGGCTCCTTGCTGTCGCTTGTCAAATTGCGGCTGGTTACCCCATATAGGGCGCCAACCCGGGTACAGAAGAGCACCCGGGGCAAAATCGCGCGGACTATAGAAGCGATCCCCCCCGATTGCAAAGCCAAACGGGGGGCGCCGAATACCGCCCATTTCCGGAGGAAAAAGCGTGGCTGAGCCCCTCACCCTGGCCCAGATCGCGGCCTCGTTGAGCCGGATTTCGGAGAGCCTTGCGGCCCTCGCGCCCGGTGCGGCCGCCCCCGTCGGATTCGGTACTGCCGATGCCTATCACTGGGATGCCGCCAGCGGTCAGCTGCAGCCGGTCGAGCGCGTCGCGCGGGTGCCGCTCGAGCTGTTGCGCGGGGTCGACGACGTCCGCCGCATCCTGCTGGGCAACACGCTGCAGTTCGCGCGCGGCCATGGTGCCAACAACGCGCTGCTCTGGGGAGCCCGGGGGATGGGCAAGAGCTCCCTGGTCAAGGCAATCCACGCCCACGTGGCGAGCCTGAAGGAGCCCGGGATCAAGCGCCTGGTGCTGATCGAGATCGCCCGCGAGGACATCGAGAGCCTGCCCCGGCTGATGCGGATCATCGCCAGGGAAGATGCGCGGGTCATCATCTTCTGCGACGACCTGAGCTTTGATCGCGACGAGACGAGCTACAAGTCGCTCAAGACGATCCTCGACGGCGGGCTGGAGGGGCGGCCGGACAACGTGCTGTTCTATGCGACGTCGAACCGGCGGCACCTGATGCCACGCGAGATGATCGAGAACGAGCGGTCCACCGCAATCAGCCCCGGCGAGGCCGTGGACGAGAAGATCTCGCTGTCGGACCGGTTCGGGCTCTGGCTGGGTTTCCACAATTGCGACCAGCCGACGTTCCTCGCGATGGTCCGCGGCTACGTCGAGTACTATGGCCTGGAGATCGACGAGGCGACGCTGAACGCCCGGGCGATCGAGTGGGCGGCGACGCGCGGTGCGCGATCGGGCCGCGTCGCGATCCAGTTCGTCCGGAACCTGGCAGGTGAGCTGGGGAAGGCCGTCTGAAAAACCGAGGGGGCCACACTGGGCCCCCTGGGTTCGCTTCTCCGATGCTCCGCGCCTAGCCGGCGAGCAGCGGCAGCGGATCGACCGGGGTCGCGCCCTTGCGCAGCTCGAAGTGGAGCTGCGGGCGGTTGACCGAGCCCGTCATGCCGGCCTGGCCGATGTTGTCACCGCGGTTGACGTTCTGGCCCTTGCTGACGTTCATGCCCTTGAGGTGGGCGTAGGCCGAAACGTAGCCGTTGGCGTGGCGAATGAGGATGAGGTTGCCGTAGCCCTCGACGCCCGAGCCGACGTAGATCACGGTGCCGTTCTCCGCGGCGCGGACGGCGGCACCCTCCGGCACTTCGATATTGATGCCGGTGCCCTTGCTGGCGCCGAAATCGACGATGACCTTGCCGCTCGCCGGCCAGCGGAACTTCTCGGCACCTGACATCTTGGGCTCGGCGGTCGCGGCCTGCGCCGGCGCGGCCTGGGCCGGAGCGGCAGCCTGCTGCGGAGCCGCGGTCTGCGGCGCAACGGCTGCCGGCGTCGCCTTGGGCGGGGTAGCGGTCGCGACGAGCGTCGGGTGGGCGGCCGGCGGTGCGGGGGACTGGAGCGGCTGCGGCGCGGCGGCGCCCG
>JAEZBF010000326.1 GCA_023427545.1 Pseudomonadota bacterium | reverse complement strand
ATGTCATGCGGCGTGCAGAGGTAGATCGTGTCGCCGACCTTGAGCGGGGTGACCTCGTAGGTCGTCTCCTCCGGATCGTCCGGACCGCGCACATCGCCGGTGTGGTATTCCCACGCGACCTGCAGCTGCCCCACGTTGCCGGGATTGAGCTGCGCCAGCGGCGACCAGCGCTGGCCCAGGTTGGTGCGGCCGTAAGCATGCCACTCGCCATCGGGCACGCTGGCATCCGTGAGCACTGCGTTCGCCGGCAGCGGATTAACCGGCAGCGTGCCGGCAAGATCGTGCACCGGTGTGAACCAGGCGAACACACCCACCGCGCCGCTGACGACGATGCTGGCGACCAGCGCCGTCCACCCGGCGCGCCGCCCCGCCTCATGCCTGAAGCGGCCGGCGACCCACGGCAGCGCCAGCAGGACCGCGAGGATGACCAGCACGTCGCCGCGCGGTGCCAGTTGCCACCAGTCGAGGCCGACTTCCCAGACCGCCCAGCCGAGCGCGACGATCACCGTCGCGGCATAGAGCCACAGCGCCACCGGATGGCGCAGCCAGGCGAAGATGCCGGTACCCAGCGTTGCGAGCCCGAGCGCGATGTAGAACCAGCTCCCGCCCACGAACGCGAGCCAGATGCCGCCGCCCGTCAGCCAAAGGCCGACGAGCATGAAGAGGATGGCAACAATTCGGGAAAGGATCATGGTGCGCGCTCCCGCCAAGGCCGCCCACCCTCAATGCCCCGCTCCGACGAACGTTCCGGCCTCTTCCGTTCCTGCCGGGGAGACGGTGGCGCGCAGCGCCGGATGAGGGGCAGTCCCCGGGCGGGTTGGGCGCGCTCTTAGTAGACCCGGAACGACGACACGTTGTTGTCGAGGAATCCATTCAGCCTGGGCTGGCTGCGGATCACCCGCTCGCAATAGCTCGAGAAATCCCGGTCGCGGCAGAGCGTCACCGAAACATTGCCCTCGACGGTGATCGACGAATAGCGGTTGTCGACGCGATGCAGCAGCAGGTCGCGCACCACCGTGCCGCTCGTGGCGCAGAGCGCATCGCCGGTGTAGTTGCGGCCCTCGTAGAGACAGATTTCGCCCGGCCCGCCCGACTTGTAGTTGAACACCGGCCCGCTCCAGGGCGCCCGCGGGTACTGCCCGAAGTTCAGCTCGCCGCGCGGCACCCAGCCACGTACCCGGGCGGTGTGGACCTGGCACCACTGGTAGGTGCAGCGATCGACCCTGAGCCGGATCTTGCCCTCGACGTCGCCGAGCACGTCGTAGGCGGTGCCCGGCCCCTCGAATACCGTCAGCGGCTTGAGCGTCCAAGCGAGAGTTCCCGTCTCCGCGCTCAGCGCTGGTCCGCCAAGGGCAATCAGCAGCAGCCCGGCGAGGGCCGACACGAAGGATGCGCGCATGAGTGCCTCCGGCAAATCGTCTCGCCGCGAATCGTAGTGTGCGCCGCCGCTGCGCCGCAAGTGCGCGTGGGGCACGCGAACAAGAATTCGGGCAAAGCAAAGCCCCGCCGCGGCGAACCGGGCGGGGCGAGAATGAAGCCGCTACTGCTACTCGATGCGGATCGAGGCGATATCGTCGTCGAGGCTGCCCAGAGAGCGGGCGCTGCTCGTATAGGTCCGGCACGCACCGCGGAAGTTGGGCCGGGTGCAGACCGTGACCTCGAGTTCGTCGGGATTGTCGAACGAGGAGATTTCGTCCTCCCAGTCCCGCAGGTTCCGGATCGACTGGCCCTCCTCCATGCAGAAGCTGTCGCCCCGCATGCGGCTGTTCTCGTAGAAGCAGACCTCGGCGTCGCGCACCCGCACCGGGGGGCCTCGGCGCGGCGGCGGGTTGTTGTTGACCCCGAACTGCACGTTCGGCCCATTTGGACCGACACCGAAGCCGAAGCCGACGCTCGGCTGGCTCTGGGCGCTCGCACTGGCGGGCAGCAGCATCACCGCGGCGGTGGCGGCGATGGCGATGCCGGTCGCCACGTTGAGCAGGATCTTGCGGGTCTGGCGCTTCATTCTGACGCTCCTGGATAGCGGCTTGTTTGTTGCCGCCAAGAACGGCGCGTCCCGCAAAACGGTTCCGGAGAACCGCACCCAACCCAGGTTAATCCTATGCAACCTTACCGCAAGCTAACCATTGTCTGACGTTCAGGAATCTACCCGCCGCTTGCGGCCGTTTTCGTCGAGCGCAACGTAGACGAAGTGGCCCTTGGTCACCTGGACCCGGTCGGGCAGTCCGCGCCGTCGCGCCCACGCTTCGACAGCGATCGAGATCGACGTGGTGCCGACCCGGCTCACCTCGGTATAGACGCAGAGGATGTCGCCGACTTTGACCGGCGCGATGAAGGTCATCGCCTCGACCGCGACCGTGACGACGCGGCCATGCGCCCGCTCCACCGCTGCGATCGCCCCGGCGATGTCCATCTGGCTCATGACCCAGCCGCCGAAGATATCTCCGGCGGGATTGGTATCGGCCGGCATCGCCAGCGTGCGGATAGTGAGCGTGCCCGAAGGCTCGACGTTCGCGGAAGATGTTTCGGCCATGGCTGCGATCCTGCCCGCCGCCCCAGCGCGGTGCAAGAGCCTCAGGAGATCGGCGCCAGCGTCTTGTTTCGCGCTAACAGGGCCGGCACCACCTCGACGAGAACGATCGAGAGGAGCAGCAACCCGGCGCCGAAATAGCCGACCGGCGGCAGCCGCTCGCCGAGCAGGAGCGCTCCGCCGAGCGCGGCGAACAGTCCCTCGCTCGCCAGCACAAGCGCGACATTCGCCGGTGGCACGTATTGTTGAGCGATCGCCTGAAAGGTGAATGCCACCGCGGTCGAGAGGATGCCGGCATAGAGGATCTCGACCCAGCCCGACATGATCGCCTCCAGTGTCGGCGCTTCCAGCACCGGCGCCAGCACCACCGAGACGATCCCGGCGAAGGCGAACGTTCCGACCGAGATCGTGATCGGCATCCCTGTCTCGAGCGAGACGCTGCCCAGCAGCAGCACGTGCAGCCCCCAGAACAGCGCGCAGAGGATCACGAGCATGTCGCCGAAGCCGAGCGGATCGAGCCCGCCGCCGTTGAGATAGAAGAGCCCCAGCAGCGCCAGCGGCACCGAGACGATGACGATCGGATGCGGCCGCGTGCGGAACAGCCGCCAGCCGAACAGCGGGGTGAAGAACGCATAGAGGCCCGTCAGGAACCCGCCGTTGGTGACCGTCGTCGCTGTCAGCCCCCATTGCTGCAGGATCGACCCGAGGAAGAACACGACGCAAAGCACCCCGATCAGCCACCACTGCCGTCTTGTAAGCGCCACCCCGCCGCGTTCGCGACGCCTTCGCAGCTCCCACAGCGCCACGGGCAGGAGCACGCTCGCGCCCAGCACATAGCGCACGCCGGCAAAGGTCAGCGGCCCCATGCCGTCCATCGCCGATTTCTGCGCAACGAAGGCGAAGCCCCACAGCATCGTGGTGCTGATGAGCATCAGCAGGGCTAACGGCCGTGACATGGGGCTAGAGCTCGGCGTCGAGCGCTGCGATCAGCTGGTCGATTTCCGCCCGCGAGGTGTAGTGCACGAACGAGAGCCGCAGCACCCCGTGCGCCGGCTCGATGCCGATGCCCTGCAGCAGCCGGTAGGCTTAGAAATGCCCTGCCCCGGCCATGATGCCGTGGCGGGCTAGGCGCCTCGCCACGTCGGCAGCAGGTTCCTCGAGGCCCAGCGCAATCGTCGGCGCCCGCAGCGTCGGATCGCTCGGCCCGATCAGCCGCACGTCGTTGCGGCCCGAGAGGTACTCGAGCAGCGGCGTCACCAGCGCGATCTCCTGCGCCCGCATGGCGTCGTGCGCCCGCCGGAATGGATCGTCGCCCGTGATCTCGGGCCCGGCCATCGCCGCGACCTCCTCGAGGTAGTCTGCAATGCCCGCGAGCGCCGCGACCTGCGCATGGTCCGGACCCGCCGGGTTCAGCCGGTAGCGCGGCTTGCTGTCGTTGAAGAAGTGTCCCTGGTTGGGCAGCGCCGCCGCGAGCTCCGGCCGGATCGCCATCACTCCCTGGTGCGGCCCGTAGGTCTTGTAGGCGGAGAAGAAATAGACGTCCGGCCCCAGCGCCTGCAGGTCCGGCAGCCCGTGCGGCGCTGCCGAAACGCCATCCACCACCGTCACCGCCCCGATCTGGCGCGCACGCGCCGTGATCTCGGCGACCGGGTTGATCTCGCCGACGATGTTGGAGACATGCGGGAAGGCGATCAGCTTGACGTCGTCGTCGAGCAGCGTCTCCAGCACGTCGAGCTCGAGCCGCCCAGTGTGCCTGTCGATCCGCCACTCGCGCACCTTGATCCCGCGCGTTTCGAGGCGCCGCCACGCGCCGGAATTGGCCTCATGATCCTGGTTGGTGACGACGATGGCACTGCCCGGCTGCAGCCAGCCCCCGAACGCCTGCCCCAGCACATAGGTGTTCGCCGAACTCGACGGCCCGATATGGATCCAGTCCGCCGGCACGTTCAGCGCCGTCGCGATCCGGACGTAGCTTTCGTCCATCGCGGCCCCCGCCGCCTCGGACGCTGGATAGAACCCATAGGGCTGCACCTTGGTCGCCCGGTAATACCGCTCCAGCCGCTCGATCACATGCCGCGCCGTGTACGACCCGCCCGCGTTCTCGAAGAACGCCTGCCCCTTCAGCGACGGCTCGGCAAAGGCGGGAAACAGCGCACGGATGCGCTTCGACTCGAGTGGCAGCGGCGGCAACGTCATGAACGACCCTTTCGCAAGCCGCCGACATACCCGCCCCGCGGGGACCGGGCAAGCCACCGCGCAGGCGGACTCACCCCTCGACTGCGACCGCATCGCCCGCTACCAAAGTCGCCGCGGCCGTCCGGCCGAAGGGAGGGGAACCACAATGAAGATCACGTCGGTCAAAACCGCCGCCACCCGCGGCCACTGCATGTCGCTTTGGGTGCGGATCGAGACCGACGCCGGGGTCACGGGCCTCGGCGAGTGCGTGCACGGCGAGTATGAGGCCATCGCCATCATCAAGAACCTCGAGCGCCGGCTGGTCGGCAAGGACCCTTTCGCCATCGACGCCCTGTTCGAGGACCTCCGCCGCGGCCACGTCTTCCAGGGCGGCGCCGGCGGCGCGATGATCACCGCTCTCACCGGCATCGAGATCGCGCTCTGGGACCTCAAGGGCAAGGCGCTCGGCGTGCCGATCTACGAGCTGATGGGCGGCAAGTTCCGCGACAGGATCCGCGTCTACGCCGACTGCGAGGTCTCGCCCGGCCTCAACATGGACGACACCCGCCGCATCGTCGACGGCATCCTCGAGCGCGGCTTTACGGCGCTCAAGATCGACCTCGACATCTTCGCCTACGGCCACACCGGTTCCGAGACCGAGCACTACGTCAAGGACCGCTTCAACATGACGCCCAACAAGTGGGAGCACGAGCGCATGGTCCAGCTCGCCGAGATGGTCTGCGAGGCCGCGGGCAGCGAGGTCGAGGTCGCCTGCGACCTGCACACCCGCCTCGACAAGCACTCCGCCATCCGCCTGGCGCGCGATCTCGAGCACCTCAAGCTGATGTGGCTCGAGGAGCCGATCCCGCCCGAGAACGTCGACACGATGCGCGAGATCACCATGGCGACCTCGACCCCGATCTGCGCGGGCGAGAACCTCTATCTCCGCCACGGCTTCCGCGACCTCATCGAAAAGCACGCGGTCGACATCATCATGCCGGACATTCCGAAGTGTGGTGGCCTCAGCGAATGCCGCAAGATCGCGAACATGGCCGAGATCTATTCGATGCCGTTCGCGCCCCACAACGTCAGCTCGCCGATCGGTACCATGGCCTCGGCCCACGTCTGCGCCACCGTGCCGAACTTCCTGATCCTCGAGTTCCACTGGACCGAGCGCGACTGGTGGTCGACGGTGATCAAGGAGAAGCGCGACATCATCAAGGACGGCTACATCGAGATGAGCGACGCCCCCGGCATCGGCCTCGAGCTCGACGAGGAAGTGGCCAAAGCCCACCAGTTCCCCGGCACCACCTGGTTCGAGTAAACGGAGGCGGAGCGCTGTGATCCGCACCTTCTCCCCTCGGCGGGGAGAAGGTCGCTTCAGCCCTCGACGGCCCGCTTCACCAGCTCCCCAAGGCGCTTCTCGTCCGCCGCCGTCAGCTTCGTGACCGCGAACGAGGTCGGCCACATGTTGCCCTCGTCGAGCCTGGCCGCATCGTTGAAGCCGAGCGTCGAGTACCGCGCCTTGAACTTCGACGCCGGTTGGAGGAAGCAGATGATCTTGCCGTCGGCATTGGCATAGGCCGGCATGCCGTACCAGGTCCGCGGCACCAGTCCGGGCGCGGTCGACGTCACGATGGCATGGATGCGCTCGGCGATAGCCTTGTCCTCGGCCGGCATCTCGGCGATCTTGGCCAGCACATCGGCGGTCCCGTCCGTCTTGCCGCTCTTTACGCCCTTCTTTTCGCGGACATACTCGCGCATCGCCTCGCGTTCTTCCGCCGAGAACGTCTCGTTCTCCTTGGCTTTCGGGGCCCGCTTTGCCGGCTTGGTCGCGTCCTTCATTCGCCTCCTCCTTCAGGTGAACCGCACCGAGCCGATGTGCGGCAGGTTGCGGTTGCGCTGCGCGTAGTCGATCCCGTAGCCGACAACGAACGTGTCGGGAATCTCGAACCCCACCCACTTGGCCTTGACCGGGACCTCGCGCCGCGACGGCTTGTCGAGCAGCGCGCAGACCTCCATGCGCCGCGGATGGCGCGTGCCGAGGATGTCGAGCACGTGCCGCAGCGTGTGGCCGGTGTCGACGATGTCCTCGACGACCAGCACGTCGCGGCCTTCGATCTCCCCGCGGAGGTCCTTCATGATCCGCACTTCGCGGCTGGACTCCGTCGAGTTGCCGTAGCTCGAGACCTCGAGGAAATCGACCTCGACTGGCAGGTCGAGCTCGCGCACCAGGTCGGCGATGAAAACGAACGAGCCGCGCAGCAGCCCGACCACAACCAGCTTGTCGGTGCCGCTGAAATGCTCGGTGATCTCCCGCGCCAGCGCCTCCACCCGCGCCGCAATCGCCTTGGCGGAAATAAGGACATCGATCTCGTAGCGGGGGTTGGTCATGGCAACGGTCCGGATTCGCCCCACCTCTACCCTGCCAACTGCTAACCGTCACCACAGCTCTCCACCTCCACCGCCCGTCATCCTCGGGCTTGACCCGAGGACCCAGCAGGCCACACGCTCAGGCGGTGGCAGGTTACGTCTACATCCTCGCGAGCCGGCGCAACGGAACGCTCTACATCGGCGTCACGAACAATCTGTCGCGCCGCACGTACGAGCACCGGGAGGATCTGGTTGCCGGCTTCACCCGCACCTACGGCGTCAAGAAGCTGGTCTACTACGAAGCCCATGAAACGGTGCCGCTGGCGATCCAGCGGGAAAAGAACCTCAAGCATTGGGTCCGCAAATGGAAGCTCGACCAGATCGAGAGCCAGAACCCCGAGTGGCGCGATCTCTGGGATGACATCAGCGCGCCGTGAGCGTTGCTCTCTGGGTCCTCGGG
>JAEZBF010000299.1 GCA_023427545.1 Pseudomonadota bacterium | reverse complement strand
GTGGAGGATCTGCGGCTGTGACAACGTGGTCGGCGGATTTGGTGAGTCCTGGCTGAGACTTAGGTTCGCCGCGCCGGTTAACCTCGTTGCCGCATCGAGTTCGTACTCGCCAGCTGCGGACAACTGTGCCGACGGCACACGGAAGCCGTAGAGCTGCGACTGCTCGAGCGTTGCCGTTGCGGTCAGCGCAAAGCTTGAGCGCAGCCCCTCTTGCGTCAGCACGACCGTGGGCACCGCAGTCCCGGCGAAGCTGCCGCCCGTCGTGCTGCTCAGCACGTAACCACCGCGCAGCGCCAGCGCCCAGTCGATGTCGAACAACGGCGCATCGTACTCGCGCGGCGCTGGACCCACGTTACAGTTGCTGCAGTTGGCCGTCCCGTTCAGCAGGTCGGGGTTGTCGGTCCCCGATCCGTCTCCCCCCGCGAGATACTCGCCGCTGATGGACGGTGCCGTAGCGAGAACGCAGAGAACCGGCCCCCAGACCAGGGAGCGAGGTAGTGCCAAGGTACGCATGACTGCTACTCCAACTCTGCCTGGAGCCTGGCACGTCATGGTTAATGAACATTTGAACCTGCCGCAGAATAGAACGGACTAACAGGGCGTTAACTGACCCTGTTAAAGTCAGGTTATCCATTTGTCCGCAAAGATGCGCCTGCACCGAACACGCGGTCGCGGGGGCATCTTCTCTTGGACATAGCGACTATCCTGGGCATCGTCGGCGGTTTCGGCGTGCTGATCGCAGCGATTCTGCTCGAAGGCTCGAGCCCGGCTTCCTTCATCAATATGCTGCCGCTGATCGTGGTCGTCGGCGGCGCGACGATGGCTATCCTCGTCCGCTACACGCTGGGCAGCTTCGTCTCGGCCCTCGTGCTCGGAATGAAGAGCGCCGTGCTCTACAAGCACGTCTCGGCCACCAAGGTGATCGACCAGATCACCGAGATCGCCGAGACCATGCGCCGGCAGGGCCCGATCGCGCTCGAGCAGGTCGAGGTCCGGGACCCCTTCCTGCAGCGTGGCGTCCGCATGATCGCCGACGGCTTCTCGGCCGAGGCGATCCGCGCTTCGCTCGAGCGCGAACGCGACCTCGACTACGAGCGCATCGAGGAAAGCCACAAGATTTTCAAGGCGCTCGGCGACGCTGCCCCCGGCATGGGCATGGTCGGCACCTTGATTGGCCTGGTCTCGATGTTCGGCCACATGGACGACCCCAAGAAAATCGGCCCCGGCATGGCCGTAGCGCTGCTCGCGACGTTCTACGGCGCCGCCATTTCCAACGTCCTGGCGCTGCCGATTTCGGACAAGCTCGCCCACCGCGCCGCCGAGGAAGGCACCAACCGCTCGATGATGATCGAGGCGCTGGTGATGATCCGCGAGGCCCGCAATCCCGCGACCATCCGGGACGAGCTCGCGAGCTATCTGCCGCTCCACCATCGCGACAAGATGCTCGAGGCCGCCTGAGCCATGGCCAGGAAGGGGCATGGCGGCGGAGGCGGCCACGGCGGCAGCTGGGTCATCTCGTTCGCCGACCTGATGAGCCTGCTTATGGCGTTCTTCGTCATGCTGCTGAGCTTTTCCGTCCAGGACGAAGAAAAACTCAACATGGCTGCCGGCTCGGTCCAGAACGCCTTTGGCATCCAGCCCTATTCCGACATGACGGGCATGATCGAGCGGCACGGCAATCCGCAGCGCGATTTCCTCAAGCAGATGGCGCCGGACCCGATGATCGCGACCACGGAGTTCGCCAACGTGTCCCAGCCCGAACACGAGCGGCAGGGCCAGGAAGCCAATACCTACGCCAAGGAGCGCACCGCCATCGAGCGCGCCCAGCAGTTCGCGCTTGCCGCCGCGAGCCTCAAGCAGGCCTGGCAGGACCTTCCCGACATCACCGCCATCAGCAAGAACCTGATCCTCGAGGAGACCGAGGAGGGCCTTAACATCGTTATCTCGGATCAGGACGGCCGCGCGATGTTCCCCGAGGGCGGCAAGTACCCCTACGAGATCACCCGCAGGGCCATCGCCGCCATGGCGCCTGCCCTAGAGAAGCTCCCCAACCAGATCCGCATCTCCGGCCACACGGCCGCCGGCGCGACCTACGATAACCCGCGCTACGGCGCCTGGGAGCTGAGCTTCGACAGGGCCAACGTCGCGCGCCAGATCCTCGAGGAGTTCGGCCTCTCCGACGACCGCATCCAGGCGGTGGTCGGCCGCGGCGACGCCGACCCCTTCTTTCCCAACGACCCCTACCTCAGCGCCAACCAGCGCGTCGCCATCACCGTCATGTTCGAAAAGCCGCCCGTGCCGGTCGGCCTCGCGCCCTAGGCCGCAACAGCTTTTCGGGGCCCAAGCACGTAGTTGACCCGGACTTCGTCATAGGGGAACACGACGCGACCATCCTCGGTTTCCTCGACAAGGCGCCCGGCAATAAGCGCCTTTACGTCGCCGTGAACAGCCTTAATGTCACGCCCAACCCGCCGCGCGACCTCGCGGATGGACATCGAATCCTGCCCCATCATGCACTGCATGATTTCTTCGCGCTTCGTAGTGATGACACGCCACATTAGTTCGGGTGTCTCGAAGTGGCGAAAGCTGCCGAGCTCTTCTCCGGCGAATGCACGACGCACCAGGTTGCTCACGTCATCTCGTGTTGCGAGGCCGATCGTCAGCGTCCGTTTCGAATCTGCCACTTGCTTACCTCCGCCCAGAAATCGACCATGAGCTGGTCTGCATCCTCGTATTGATAAGGGTACTCGCGCTCTCCGACGTGGAAGTGATCGCCCTTGCCGGCCTCGTTATCGAAGCGCAGCACGCACTGGTCAGCGAAGATGAGTGCGGCGCGCTACTTGAAGCTGTGACGGCTTCCTCGAACAGGCTCCGGCACCCTCCAAATGACGATCTCAACCACTGACTGATCGTCTAGATCGATCTCCAGCTCAAAGTGTTTCTCAGCTCTCACGTTGGAGATAGCTCCAACACCACTGTGTTGTCAACCGCTCCAACACTACGCCGCTTCCACCTTCAGCAATGCGCCGTCGTGCCCGACGATCCGCACCCGCGATCCAGCCGCAAGGTCCGGGCCGGCGACCCGCCACGTCGTATCCCCGAGCGCCACGCGGCCAAAGCCGCCGCGGATCGGCTCGGCGAGCAGCGTTTCCTGGCCGATGAAGCGGGCGGCGCGCTGGTTGAGCAGCGGGCGGTCGCTGGTGTCGACCCGTCCCCGCGAGTAGCGCAGCCAGGCAAAGATCGTGATCAGCGACAGCCCGCCGAACAGCAGGAACTGCCATGGCCAGGCGATCGGCTGGAACATCGCGGCAAGTCCGGTGATGATCCCCGAGATGCCCAGCCACAGCAGGATGCCGCCCGGCAGCACCAGTTCGAGCGCGAGCAGCACCACGCCCGCGACAATCCACGACCAGGGTCCGTAGCTCGCGGCCCACTCGATCAGGTTCATCCTCCCCTCCTCTAACTCTGCCGCGTGCTCGGCGGCCGGCTGGCGGTCCGCTGCGCGCTGTCGCCGAAGGTCTCGCGCGCGATCTCGGCGATACCCCCGATCGCCCCGATCACGCTGCTCGCCTCGACCGGCAGCATCAGCACCTTCTGGTTCGGCGACTTCGCCAGCGCCTCGAGCGCCCGGATGTAATTGTTGGCGACGAAGTAGTTGATCGCCTGCACGTTGCCGGCGGCAATTGCCTCGGACACCATCTGCGTCGCCTTGGCTTCCGCCTCCGCCGAACGCTCGCGCGCCTCGGCATCGCGGAACGCCGCCTCGCGCCGGCCCTCGGCTTCCAGCACCTGGGCCTGCTTCTGCCCCTCGGCCTGCAGGATCGCGCTCTGCCGCCGGCCCTCGGCTTCGAGGATGGTGGCGCGCTTCTCGCGCTCGGCCTTCATCTGCCGCCCCATGGACTCGACGAGGTCCTTGGGCGGATCGATGTCCTTGATCTCGACGCGCGTTATCTTGAGCCCCCACGGCGAAACCGCCGCATCGACCACCCGCAGCAGCCGCTCGTTGATCTCGTCGCGATGGCTGAGCAGCTCGTCGAGGTCCATCGAGCCCATCACCGTGCGGATGTTGGTCATCGTCAGGTTGAGTATAGCAACCTCGAGCTGGGCGACCTCATAGGCCGCAGCGGCCGCATCGAGGATCTGGTAGAACGCAACGCCGTTCACCGTGACCGTCGCGTTGTCGCGCGTGATCACCTCCTGGTGCGGCACGTCGAGCACCTGCTCCATCATGTTCATGCGCTTGCCGATGCCATCGACGAACGGCACGATCAGGTTGAGCCCGGGCTTGAGGGTCCGTGTGTACCTGCCGAACCGCTCGATCGTGTAGTTGTAGCCCTGCGGCACAGTCTTGGCGCCCGCAAACAGCACCAGGATCGCCAGAATACCGATGGCGATGAGCGTGATGCTCATCCCGTCCAAGCCGAACACGTCCATTGCCCCTTGATCTCCCCGGTCGCCGCGGAAATCGCTGGCGGCCTCGACTGAAGATGTATGCGGCGATCGGGCGCACCGCAACGCCTCGGCCGGGAACAATCGGGAGCTGCCGTCCGTTGTCCGGACAGCCCGTCATCAGCGTCACCGAGGCTTGTTCCCATGACCGCAACCCGCCCGATCTGGAAAGGCCAGCTCCGCCTGTCGCTGGTCACGATTGCCGTCGAGCTGTTCACCGCCACCAAGAGCGGCGCCAAGCCCGCCTTCCACCAGATCCACGCCCCGACCGGCAAGCGCATCCAATACGAGAAGGTCGCCGAGGGCGTCGGTCCGGTCGACAAGGACGACATCAAGAAAGGCTACGAGTACGAAAAGGGCGAATACGTCCTGCTCGAGGACGAGGAGCTGGACGCGGTCAAGCTCGAGACCAGGAAGACCCTCGACCTCGTCCAGTTCGTCGACGAGGGCGAAATCCCCCCGCTCTACTTCGACACGCCCTACTTCATGGCGCCCGCCGACGAGCTGGCCGAAGACGCCTTCCGCGTCATCCGCGACGCCCTGCGCGCCAGCAAGAAGGTCGGCATTGGCCAGCTGGCCCTCCGCGGCAATGAGTACCTCGTTGCGGTCAAGCCGTGCGGCAAGGGCCTCCTGCTGGAGACGCTCCACTACGAGGAGGAAATGAAGGAGGGCTCGACGTTTTTCTCCGACATCCCCTCCGAGAAGGCCGACCCCGACCTGCTCACCGTCGCCCAGGCGCTGATCGACAAGAAGAGCAGCAAGTTCGACATCTCCGCCTTCAAGAACCACTACCAGGCCGCGCTCCGCGAGCTGATCGAACGCAAGCTCAAGTCCAAGGGCCGCCGCATCACCGCCGAAGACGACGAGCCCGCACCGGCCAGGGGCGGCAGCAACGTCATCGACCTCATGTCGGCGCTCAAGAAATCCCTCGAGGGCGGCTCAGGCAGCGGCGCTACCAAGAAGCCCGCGGCCGAAAGCAAATCGAAGTCGACCGCGAACAAGTCTAAGACGCCTGCGAAGACCGCAACAAAGTCCACTACGGCCCGCAAACCCGCAGCAAAATCTGCAACCAAGGCCGCGTCCAAACCCGCCGCCAAGCCAGCTCCGCGGCGGAAGGCAAGCTAGCCATGAGCGTGACCCCGACCACCAGCCTCCCCTCTCCCCTTGAGGGAGAGGGTGGCGCGTCAGCGCCGGGTGAGGGGCCGACCGCCGCCGCCGCAACCTCAGCATCTTCCCCTCTCTCGCCTGCGGGAGAGGGTGGTCCGAAGGACCGGGTGAGGGTCTACCCTTCCGGAGTACCCAATGGCTGAAGCAGATACCCTCCTCAAGGAATATCGCGCCAAGCGCGACTTCAAGAAAACCAGCGAGCCCTCCGGCCAGGAAGCGGTCGTCGAACGCATCCGCGCCGCCGCGAAGGCCTCCGGCCGCGGCATCTTCGTCGTCCAGAAGCACGACGCGACCCGCCTGCACTACGATTTCCGCCTCGAGCTCGACGGCGTCCTCAAGAGCTGGGCCGTCACCAAGGGCCCCTCGCTGAACCCGCAGGACAAGCGCCTCGCCGTCCATGTCGAGGACCACCCGCTCGATTACGCCGCCTTCGAGGGCACCATCCCAAAGGGCGAGTACGGCGGCGGCACCGTCATGCTCTGGGACTTCGGCACCTGGGAGCCGGTCGGCGACCCCCACAAGGGCATCGAGAAGGGCGACCTCAAGTTCATCCTCCACGGCGAGCGCCTCAAGGGCAGCTTCGTGCTCGTGCACATGAAGGGCCGCGACCAGCCGCGCCGGGGCGGAGCACCGCGCGAGAACTGGCTGCTGATCAAGCACAACGACGCCCATGCCAGCGACGATGTGTCGATCGTCGACAAGTACACCACCAGCATCGAGACGGGACGCGACCTCGAGGGCATCGCCAAGGGCTTGAAGTCCAAGAAGAAGGGTAAGGGCGTCGTCCCCGACGCCAGCGTCTGGACGCGCAAGGGTGCCGTGAACCTCCCCGAGTTCCGCCGGCCCCAGCTTGCTACCCTGGTCAACGAAGTGCCCGAAGGCGCCGACTGGCTCTTCGAGATGAAGTACGACGGCTACCGCGCGCTCGCCGCGATCGCCGGCGATCAGGTCCGCATCTACACCCGCACCGGCAAGGACTGGACCACCCAGTTCGTCAAGCTGGTCGAGCCGCTGAGCAAGCTGACCAAGGGCTCGGCGCTCATCGACGGCGAGATCGTCGCCTTCAACGACGAGGGCCGGAGCGACTTCTCCAGGCTCCACGATGCCCTCTCCCAGGGCGGCCCCCTCGCCTACTTCGCCTTTGACTTGCTCGAGCAGGATGGGGAAGACCTCACCGGCCTAACGCTCCACGAGCGCAAGGAACGGCTGCGCAACCTCCTCGGCCCCAACCAGGAAGGCGCGCCGCTCCAGTTCTCCGAGCACATCGAGGGGAACGGCCTCAAGGTCTACGAAGCGATCTGCCGCGGCGGCTATGAGGGGCTCGTCGCCAAGCTCGCCAACGACCCCTACCGCGGCGAGCGCACGAAATCCTGGCTCAAGGTGAAGTGCTCGCGCCGGCAGGAATTCGTCATCGGCGGCTGGCGCCCGTCAGACAAGCACAAGGGCTTCGCTTCCCTGCTGCTCGGCAGCTGGCAGGATGGCAAGCTCGTCTATCACGGCCGCGTCGGCACCGGCTTTACCGCCAAGGATTCAGCAAACCTGCAGGCGGCTCTGGACAAGCGGGCCCGCAAGACCTCACCCTTCGAGAGCGTGCCCCGCGACATCCAGCGGCGGGCGAAATGGGTGGAGCCGGACCTTGTCGCCGAGATCGCCTATACCGAGTTCACCGCCGACAACGTGCTCAGGCATCCGTCCTTCCTTGGCCTGCGCGAAGACAAGCCGGCCAAGTCCGTGACCCTCGAAGTCGCCACCGACGTCCCCAATGAGGCGAAGCCCCGCCGCGGTGCCGCCAAGGCCAAGGCTGAACCCAAGTCGGCGCCCAAAGCGCCCGCCTCACCCAAGGCCGCAAAACCGAAGGCGAAGGGCAAGACACCCGAAATCGACCTCAGCATGGAGGTCGGGATATCCGCCGCCGATGCTGCCGGCGTCAAGCTCACCAGCCCCGACCGGATCGTCTATCCCGATCAGGGCGTCACCAAGGGCGAGCTCGTCGCGTACTACGCGACCGTCGCCGATGCCATGCTGCCCTACATTGCGGGCCGGCCGCTGAGCCTCGTCCGCTGCCCGCAGGGCCGTGCCAAGTACTGCTTCTTCCAGAAGCACGACAGCGGCACCTTTCCCGACGGCTTCCACCAGCTGCCGATCAAGGAGAAGGATGGCTCGGTGCAGGACTACCTCTACCTCGAGACCGTTCAGGGCCTCATCGCCGGCGTCCAGATGAACACCCTCGAGTGGCACATCTGGGGGTCGCGCAAGGATGACGTGGAGAAGGCCGAGCGCATCATCTTCGACATCGACCCCGACGAGGGGCTGAACTTCGACCACGTCCGCCAGGCCGCCTTCGATTTCCGCGACCTCCTCGGCGAACTCGGCCTCAAGACCTACCCCATGGTCACCGGCGGCAAGGGCATCCACGTCATCGCGCCGATCCAGCGCCGGCTCGAGTGGGGTGAGGTCAAGGCGTTCTGCCGCGGTTTCGCGCTGATGGTCAGCGCCGCCCAGCCCGATCGTTTCCTCGCCAACATGAGCAAGGCCAAGCGCAAGGGCCGCATGTTCGTCGACTACCTGCGCAACGAGCGTGGCTCGACCGCCATCTGCCCCTACTCCACCCGCTCCCGCGACGGCGCCCCAGTGGCCACCCCGATTACCTGGGACGAGCTCGGGACCCTCGACGCCGCCAACAAATTCTCCCTCGCCGAAGCCGCCGCCCGCGCCCTCGGCCCCAACCCCTGGCCCGACT
>JAEZBF010000232.1 GCA_023427545.1 Pseudomonadota bacterium | reverse complement strand
GTCCCACACCCAGCTGCCGACCTTACCTGCCTCCAGGGTCAGCGCGTGCCGCCACTCCTCCTTGATCAGCTCGGCGGCAGTCTGTGCCCGCACGCGCGCTTCGTGCTTGAGCTCGAACAGCGCGCCGGCAGTCGCCGCCAGATCCTGGAACAGCGAGAGATAGCTGAAGACTGCATCGGGACGCGGTTCGCGCCCGAACACCTGCATGGCGCCAATCCGCTGACCATGCACCTCGATCGGCACGCCGGCGTAGAAGCGGATATAGGGCGGCCCGGTGACCACCATGCTACTCGCAAAGCGCGGGTCGCTGGCCGCGTCGGTGACCAGCAGCGATGGTCCATCCTCTGCCACCACATGAGCCGCAAGCGAATGCTCGACCGGGATCGTGCGCAGGTCCGTGCCGATGGCCGAGACCAGCCACGCATGCTCCGCATCGACGACGGCGATGGAGGACGAATCGGCGCCTGCGACCGATGCCGCAATGCGGATGAGGCGGGCGAAGTCCTCGTCCCGATGGGCCCCTGTCGCCGACAGCGCTGCAAGGGTTTCGCAGCGTTGGGGATCGCTGACACGTTCCCAAACCCGCGCCGGAATAGACTGGGGTCGGTCTGCCAACTCAAATCCTTGCGACACAAGCCGTTTTGGGGATCTGAACCCGAGGTTCCCCGCCACTGCGCGGAAACGGCGAGGAACCCCTTTGGTTCCCTCCCCGTTTTCCAGTGAGCCGGCCGCTCCCGGGCCGGTCCTGACGAAGGAGAGGCGCCATGCCTCACATCAAGCGACGGATCGTTTCTCTGCTCAAGGACGAGCATATCGACACCAGCGAGAAGATCGCCACACTTCGCCAACTGGAGATGGACTCGCACGCAAAGGAGCGCAGCGCCAACGAGGGCTTCCTGCCATACGACGGCGACGATGGCGAGGACCTGAAGGCCATCGAGCAGGCCCTCCGCAAGCTCGGGCAGCGCCCCCTCGCCGCGGGCGACACCCTCAGCCTCTAGTTCAAGCAGCCGGGCGGCAGAGCAACCGCCGCCCGGCGGTGCTTTACCTGGCTACTGACTGCTGCCCCTGCACTGCCTGCCGATCGAGCCCAGGCAGCTTGATGCTCACCCGCGCGCCGCCCCCATCGCGGAACCCGTACTGCGGCTCTCCACCGAACTGCATCGCCAGCTGGCGCACGATCATCGAACCGAGCCCGCTCTCACCCGCATGTCCGTCATAGCCCTTGCCGTCGTCCTCGACGGTCAGCGTGATGATGCCCTCGGCGTCGCGATCGAGCATCGCCCAGATGCGCCCGGAGCGCCCATCCGGAAAGGCGTGCTTGAGCGCATTGGTCACCAGCTCGCCGAGCACGATGCCGATGGTCGTCGCGTCCCGCGCGTTGATTTCGAGCTGGGAGAACTGCGTGACGAGTTCGATCTTGGTGTCTGCCGCCTGGCCGTGGCGCAGGTCTTCGATGACCGCCTCTAGGAACTCATGTGCCCTGGTGGTTTCGAGATCCGCGCCCAACCGCAGCCGGCGATGTCCCGAGGCAATGGCTTGCACACGGCTCTGCGCCGCTTCGAGCGCCCGCCGCACCTCTTCCGACTGCGACCGCTGCAGCTGCAAGCCGAGCAGCGATGAGACGGTCGCCAGCGAGTTGCCGATGCGGTGGTTAGTGTCCTGCAGCAGCGCCTCGACGCGCTCGCGTTCGCGCTCGGCGTGGGCCCGCGCCTCCTCCGCCTCTGCCGTGCGCCGCCGGACGTGCGCCTCTAGCTCCTCGTTCTGCAGCTGCAAGGCCCGGCGCGTACGCGAGAGGTCGGACACCTGCTTCTGGGTGCGGTTGAACAGGGCATAGGCGAGCGTTGCCGAGCCCGCGAGCGCTGCGAGGATAGCGGCCACGAGCCACTGCCGGTACCGCGCCACTTCGACGTTGCGGTCGACGAGCTTGGCGTCTTCCTGGGCGATGAAGACCCGCAGCGACGATGCGATATCATCCATGATGGACCGGCCGGCATCCGAACGCAGGACCAGCAGGGCTTCGTCGATTCGTCCGGAAGAGGCCAGCTTGATCGTCGACGCCATTTCCGCCCGCTTGCGTTCGATCGGTTCGCGCAGCGCCTCGATCTTTGCCCGCCGTTCCAGCTCCGACTCGAGAAGGCCCAGCAGCTCGTTGTAGTTGCCGTCGAGCGAGGCGATGGAGCGCTCGTAGGGCTCCAGGTAGGCGCCGTCGAGCGTCAGCAGATAGCCGCGCTGGCCGGTTTCGGCCTCGGTCAGCGCAAGAATGACCTCGCGCGCCGTCTTGCGGATTTCGTTGCTGTGAACGACGTCCGATACCTGGCTGTCTACGCCGCGCACCATGAACAACGCCGCCCCGGCGGCCGCAAGGATCAGCACAAGCGAGATGATGATGGCCACGCGCCGGCGCGCATCCGCGGTGGCAATAGCCGGAAGACCGAAGTCCGCTGTCGTGTCGGTCATCTGCTTATCCGGTCGCGATGATGGAATCATGCTCCCCCACTCCGCCCAAGGGGGTAAGCCAGCCATTCGTCCTTAGGCGCGGCAGATGGCATATTTGGGGCCACCGGCAGTCAGATCAGCGGTCGGGTCTGCTCGGGTGATTCCTCCCACCCGGCAACATCCTTCAGGCCCTCGGGATCGAGGACCTCACAGGTGCGGTCGTGCCAGCGGATGAGCTTCCGCTCCGATAGCTTCCGCAGCGTCTTGTTGGTGTGGACGATGGAAAGCCCGAGTGTGTCGGCCACATGTTGCTGGGTGATCGGGATCAGCAGCGGCTTGCCTTCCCCTACCCCCACCGACACGGCGCGGTGGTGGATGAACGCAATCAGGTAGGCGGCGCGCTCGATTGCGCTGCGGCGTCCGACGCTGAGCAGGTTCTCGTCGAGCATCCGCTCTTCCCGAGCGGCGAGCCAGGTGATGTCGAAGGAGAGCCCGGGATGGTTGCGAAAGAGCTCGGGCAGGTTGTCGCGCTGGAAGACGCAGAGCACCACCGTCGAGAGCGCTTCGACCGAATGCTGCATGTCGCCGATGACGGAGCCCTGCAGCCCGACAAGGTCGCCCGGCAGAATGTAGTTGAGGATCTGCCTGCGCCCGTCAGGCAGGGTCTTGTAGCGGAAGGCCCAACCCGAGAGCAGCGTATACATCAGGGAGCTGCTCGTTCCCTCCTCAAGGATGTGCGAGCCGGCCTCGGTGACCAGCTCCCCCTTCTTGAAATTGGCGATGAAGCGAAGCTCATCCGGCGAGAATGGCCGGAAGTGCGGCATGATCCGCAACGGACAGCGTTCGCAAGGTACACGTCTGGCGGTGACTGGCAGTGTCGTCGTGCTCGTTTAAGGCCCCACCCGCATATACCGGGAACACGGTAGGGTTTTCCACCCGCGCACAGGCCCGCTCCCCAGGCGAGGAGACAACATTGTTTATTGACGCACGATAAGGAGGGTCGCGGCCGCGGGAATGGACGCGGCAGCGGAGGATTGGGTCAGGTCAGATGAGGGTGGGTCGTCACCTGCGTCGAGACCGCATCGGGACCATAATCGGCCTCGCCGGTGACCTGCAGCAGGTCCTGCAACCTGGTGCGGGCACGGCTGACGCGGCTCTTCATCGTACCGACCGCGCACTTGCAGATTTCCGCCGCTTCTTCGTACGAGAAGCCCGAGGCCCCGATCAGGATCACCGCTTCTCGCTGGTCGTCCGGAAGCGCCGCAAGGGCTTTCTTGAAATCGGCGAGGTCCATCGAGCCGTACTGGCTGGGGTGCACCGAAAGGCGTTCGGTGAACACGCCATCGGAATCCTGCACCTCGCGCCCGCGCTTACGCATCTGGCTGTAGAACTCGTTGCGCAGGATGGTGAAGAGCCATGCCTTGATGTTGGTGCCCATTTCGAAGCTGTCCTGCTTCGCCCAGGCCTTCATCAGCGTGTCCTGCACGAGGTCATCGGCCTTGTCGTGCTTGCCCGACAGCGACACCGCGAACGCGCGGAGGCTCGGCAGGGTGGCCAGCAACTCGCGTTTGAATGATGGAGCTTCGTCGCCCTTCTTAGCCGCGGTTTGGGACATGCTTGCTCTTCTGCTCTGCGAGATCGAGCTGTTCGAGGAGGTCCAGCAGCTTCTCCGGAATGGGCTCGTCCTGCACCGAGCCGTAGAGGGCGCGCAGCTTAACGCCGATGTCGGAATTGGCTCCGAGGCTGTCATTGCCTCGCCGAAGCCTCACCGGAGTCCGCTCCGGTGAGGAAGATTTGTCTTTCATCAGCATGCCCTGGTGCCCGGGTCCCGTGGTTAGGTATCTTACAATGTGGTAATTTCCAAAAAGTTCCCCACGTTCAGGAACCTCTTTTGCACCAACTCGTTTGCTGGTTTGGTGTGCATATCTCTAGCGTCTCAGGGAGCAAATTATGACCTTATCGATGCGGATCGCTCCGCATTTGCCGTATTTGCGGCGATTCTCGCGTGCGACAACGGGGTCCCAAACCTCGGGAGACGCCTACGTCGCGGCAACGCTTGAAGCGCTGATCGCCGACGTCTCGATCTTCCCGGAAGCGTCCAACGACCGCATCGCCCTCTATAAGCTCTTCTCCGCCCTCTTCTCGTCCTCAGCCGTCCAGATTCCCGAGCCCGCGACGACGTTCGCGTGGGAACAGCGCGCGGCGCGCAATCTCTCCAATATCTCTCCCCGCGCGCGGCAGGCTTTCCTGCTCGTCGCCGTCGAAGGATTCACCAAGGAGGAAGCGGCCGAGGTGCTGGATGTCAGCGAGCAGGAGTTCTCCGAGCTCCTCGTGCAGGCGTCCAACGAGATCTCGCGCCAGGTGGCGACCGAAATCCTCATCATCGAGGATGAGCCGCTTATCGCCATGGACATCGAGCAGCTCGTCGAGAGCCTCGGGCACAAGGTTGTCGGCATTGCCCGCACTCACCGCGAAGCGCTGGCGCTGTTCAACAAGACCCAGCCGCGGATGATCCTCGCGGACAACCAGCTCGCGGACGGGTCGTCGGGCATCGACGCCGTTAACGACATCCTCAAGAACCAGCCGATCCCGGTGATCTTCATCACCGCTTTCCCTGAGCGGCTGCTCACCGGCGAGCGTCCCGAGCCGGCGTTCCTCGTCACCAAGCCGTTCAATCCGGACATGGTCAAGGCACTGATCAGCCAGGCGCTGTTCTTCGACGAGAACTCGCGCGTCGCGGCCTAGACCTATCCCAGAA
>JAEZBF010000142.1 GCA_023427545.1 Pseudomonadota bacterium | reverse complement strand
GCCCACGCCGCCAGGATCTACGAGGTCGAACCCACGGATGTGCACTGGGAGTTCGGCGGCATCCGCGCCGGCCGCCAGTTCGTCAAGTTCGACGAGCTTGTCGCCTCGGCGTTCCTGAACCGGGTCCAGCTCTCGGCGACCGGGTTCTACAAGACGCCGGATGTCCACTGGGATCGTGCTAACGGCCGCGGGCACCCCTTCTACTACTTCGCCTATGGCGCCGCGGTCTCCGAAGTTTCAATCGACACCCTGACAGGCGAATACCAGGTCGACCGCGTGGACATCCTCCACGATGTCGGTCATTCGCTGAACCCGGCCATCGACATCGGCCAGGTCGAAGGCGGCTTCATCCAGGGCATGGGCTGGCTGACGACCGAAGAGCTGTGGTGGGACAGCAAGGGGCAGCTGCGCACGCACGCCCCCTCGACCTACAAGATACCGCTCGCGTCCGACGTGCCGCCGATCTTCAACGTCAAGCTCGCCGAATGGTCCGACAAGAGCCCCGCCGTGGGACGCTCCAAGGCCGTCGGCGAACCGCCCCTGATGCTGGCGCTCTCGGTCGTCGAGGCCCTCGGCATGGCCGTCGCCTCCGTCGCCGACTACCGCATCTCCCCCCGCCTCGACACCCCCATCACCCCCGAGCGCGTGCTCATGGGCGTGGAACGCATGCGGCAGGAGAGCCGGTCATGAGGGAGGAGCGTAAGCCGCGGCGCCGGAGAAGTCCGGCAGACTTGGCCGGGGTCGCCACGAGCACTGAAGCGTCGGCTCCATCGTCTCACTCCCCCTTGCAGGGAGGGGACTGGGGTGGGGGTACCTTGTGAGCACCGATCTCTCCCCGTCCACCATCAGCGGCTTTCTCTCATCCCCTTGCATTTGCGCAGAGCTCACTGCGGTTCGCGGGTCCTCGCCGCGCGAGGCCGGTGCGTTCATGCTCATCGATAAGGCGCGGACCATCGGCACGATCGGGGGCGGGGCGCTCGAGTACATGGTCATCGCGCGCGCCCGGCAGGCGCTGCGGGACGGCCTGCCGGCGGACACGATGGACGTGCCACTGGGGCCGGAGATCGGCCAGTGCTGCGGTGGGCGCGTCGAGGTTAGCCTGCGCGTGGTCGATGATGCTCTCGCTGCTCGCCTGATGGCGCGGGTCGAGGCCGAGGCGGCAGCCCGGCCGCACGTCTTTCTCTTCGGCGCCGGCCATGTCGGGCGTGCACTCGCTCGAGCGTTGCTGCCGCTGCCGCTGCAGGTCCACGTCATCGACACCCGGCCCGAGGAGCTCTCCGGGCTGCCCGAGGGCGTGGATGGGCGCCCGGTAGCACTGCCGGAAGCTGTGGTGCGGGCTGCACCTGAGGGTTCGGCCTTCGTCATCCTGACCCACGACCATGCGCTGGACTTCATGATCGCCATGGAGGCGCTGAAGCGCGGCGACAGCCCGTATGTCGGCATGGTGGGCAGCCGGACGAAGCGCGCCAAATTTCGCAGCTGGTACCTCGCCGAGGGTGGCAGCGAGGCCGCGCTGCGGCGGCTCGTGCTGCCGATCGGCGCCTCGGCCCTGAGGGACAAGCGCCCCGAGGTCATCGCGGCGCTGGCAGCAGCTGAGATTTTGGTCCACACTGCCGCTTGGGAAGCTGAAGACCAGGGGCACGGGCCGGAGACCGACGCCATGTTGGGAGCCGCCGTTGACTGACGCCAGGACGCGCCTGAGCCTACGCAGTATCACCAAGCGCTTCCCGGGCGTGCTCGCCAACGACAATGTCAGTTTCGATGTGCGCGAGGGCGAAATCCACGCCCTGCTTGGCGAGAACGGCGCCGGCAAGTCGACGCTCGTCAAGATGATCTACGGCATCATGCAGCCCGATGCCGGCGAGATCCTGTGGGAGGGCAGCCGCGTCACCATCGCCAATCCCAAAGCCGCCCGAAAGCTGGGCATCGGCATGGTGTTCCAGCACTTCTCGCTGTTTGAAGCGCTGACCGTCCTCGAGAACATCGCCCTTGGAATGGATGCCAAGATCCCGCAGCGCGAGCTCGAAGCGCGCATCCGCGAGGTGATGAAGACCTACGGGCTCAAGCTCGAGCCGCAGCGGCTCGTCTCGACGCTATCGGTGGGCGAGCGCCAGCGCATCGAGATCGTGCGGGCGCTGCTGCTCAATCCCAAGCTCCTCATCATGGACGAGCCGACCTCGGTGCTGACGCCGCAGGAGGTCGAGCAGCTGTTCGTCGTGCTGCGCCAGCTCGCGAGCGAAGGCTGCTCCATCCTCTACATCAGCCACAAGCTTCACGAGATCAAAGCGCTCTGCGACACGGCGACGATCCTGCGCGGGGGCAAGCTGGTCGACACCTGCGATCCAAAAGTCGAGACGTCG
Source organism: Pseudomonadota bacterium (assembly GCA_023427545.1). Taxonomy (GTDB): domain Bacteria; phylum Pseudomonadota; class Alphaproteobacteria; order Rhizobiales; family Devosiaceae; genus JAEZBF01. The sequence goes on along the minus strand of JAEZBF010000142.1, from coordinate 1,677 downwards.
CGCTCGATGGCCGAAAAGATGATCGGCGGCGGGCTCAAGGATATCTCCAAGCCCGCGGGGCGCGCTTTCGGCAAGGAGAAATTCGTCGTCAGCGGGCTGACCATGCCAGGCGTGGGGCACTTCGGCATCGCACTCGACAACGTCAACATGCGCGTGCGCGCCGGGGAGATCTTCGGCATCGCCGGCGTTGCCGGAAACGGCCAGACGGCGCTGCTGCTGGCCCTCAGCGGCGAGCAGCCGACCCACGACGCAAATGCCATCCGGATCGATGGCGCGCCGATCGGCAACCTCAGCGCCAAGCAGCGGCGTCTCAAGGGCCTCGCCAGCGTCCCCGAGGAGCGCAACGGCCATGCCGCTGTGCCCGACTTCTCGCTTTCGGACAACGCGATCCTGACTGCGCGCGACCGGCTGGGCCTTGCGCTCTCGGGTATCATCCAGCCGCGCCGGGCGCGGAAATACACCGGTGAGGTGATCTCGAACTTCGCCGTCAAGGCGACCGGCACGGAAGCGACCGCCGGCTCGCTCTCAGGCGGGAACCTGCAGAAGTACATCATGGGCCGCGAGATCCTTCAGCGCCCGGGCGTTCTCGTGGTCAGCCAGCCGACCTGGGGGGTCGATGCCGGCGCCGCCGCGGCCATCCACCAGGCGTTGGTCGACCTCGCCGCCGCCGGCTCGGCCATCGTCGTCATCAGCCAGGACCTCGACGAGCTGCGCTCGCTCTGCGACACGCTGGCCGTGATCAACCAGGGCCGGCTGAGCCCGGCCATGCCCGTAGCCGGCGCTGACATCGAGCAAATCGGCCTATTAATGGGCGGCATCCACGGCGCCCCCCCCGAAAACATCAAGGCGCCTGCGTCGCCCGCGGAAAGGCTGGAGCAGGCCCATGCAGTTTAGGGTGGAGAAGCGCGCCGAGCCGAGCCGGCTCATGGTGATCGTCACCCCGATCGCGGCGGTGGCGCTCACGATGGTGCTGGGTGCGATCGTATTCTCGCTGCTGGGTTACAACGGCGTCGGTGCGGTTCGCGAGATATTCCTCTCGCCGCTGGTCAACTCCTACAAGTGGCAGGACCTAGCGGTGAAGGCAGCGCCGCTGATCATCATCGCGGTCGGTCTCGCGATCTCCTATCGCGCCAACGTGTGGAACATCGGCGCCGAAGGGCAGTACATTGTCGGCGCGATCGTTGGCACCGGGGTCGGGCTGGTCACCAACAGCATGACCGGCTGGTGGATCATGCCGCTGATGATCATGGCAGGTACGCTTGGCGGGGCCGCCTATGCGGCGGTGCCGGCGCTGCTGCGGGTGCGCTTCAGGGTCAATGAGATTCTGACCACGCTGATGCTCACCTATGTCTCGGTCTATCTCCTCAACTACCTGGTCTTCGGCCCGTGGAAGAGCCCCACCTCGATGGGCCAGCCGCAGACCGTGATGTTCAGCTCCGATCAGGCCCTGCCTTACATCATCCCCGGCACCATCGTGCAGCTCAACGCGCCAATCGCCATCCTGGTGGCCCTCATGGTCTGGATAGTCTTCTCGCGCTTCGTCTTCGGCTTCCAGATCCGCGTCGTGGGCGCTGCTCCGCTCGCCGCACGATATGGCGGCTTCTCGGCAGAGCGGACGGTCTGGATGGCGCTGCTCGTCTCCGGCGCGCTGGCGGGCCTGGCCGGCGTGCTCGAAGC
>JAEZBF010000137.1 GCA_023427545.1 Pseudomonadota bacterium | reverse complement strand
GGCAAAGGCTGACCACCGTATTTATCGAAAACTTTAGCGCCCGCCCTTACCGGCGCTTGAGTCGGCGAGGGCATGAGTGCAGGGGCTGAAATCCCGCCCGTCATCCGGGGCGGGAACCCTTTCCCTGGAGGCGGTTTCCCGCTCGTTCGGCGATGTTCAACCTGCGCACACTATTCGCGGCGATGCTGCTCGGCGCGTTCTGCCTGCTCTCCGGCGGCGCGCTTGCCGCTGACTGGGTCGCGGTGAAGCTGCGCGGCAACGTCTTCGCCTATGTCGACGGCGCCTGGGAAAAGCTGTCCCGCGGCGACGTCGTGCTCGATCAGCGGGTAGTGCGCACCCTGCCTGGTGGCCGCGTCACCTTCCAGCGCGGTTCCGAAGTCATCGACGTCGGCCCTAGCACGCAGATCCAGATCGTCGATCGCGTCGGCCGGCGCTACACCACGGTCAAGCAGTACTATGGCACCGTGCAGATTGAGGCCGAGGTGCAGAACGTCCAGCACTTCGCCGTGCAGACCCCCTACCTCGCCGCGGTGGTGAAAGGCACGCGCTTCACCGTCACCTCAAACAAGCGCACCAGCAAGGTCGTGGTTCAGCGCGGCCGCGTGCAGGTCGACGGACTAGAGAGCGGGGACCGCGTGGTGATCCTTGCCGGCCAGTCGGCTCAGACGACTTCGGCGGGTGATCTGGAAGTCAAGGGCAAGCCCGCCCAGGTAATCGGCGCAAACGAAGCGCCGTCGTCTGGCGTCGCATTGCTGTCGCCCAAGTCCGGGCAGTCTACAGGCGGAACGAGCGCCGGAACGCTTTCCGGCGGTGGTACGGCAGTCGGCGGCGGCAGCTCTCCTGTCGGCGTTGGCGCGCACGTCTCCTCGGGCGGGATTGACGCTTCAGCCAACCTCGGTGGGGTAAGCGCGGACGTTTCAGTTGGCAGCACCGGCGGGGGTATGGGTGCTGGTGTGGAGGTCGGGGTTCCCGGCACCTCCGGCATCGGCGCGTCCGTCTCGACGGGAGGTGGGGGCTCGCTGGGCGGAGTGTCGGTCGAGACGCCGTTAGGTGGCATCTCGCTCGGCTTACCGCTCGGGCTCTGATCCCCTGCCTGACTTTCGTGCATTCGGTAACGGCGCCTAAACGCGGGCGCTGGATAAAGGATGTTTCGAGGCCGCGTCCCTGCGGCCGGGGACCGGCGGATGTTCGGCAAGCTTGCTGCCTTCGGCACAGCGCTCGTCGTCGGCGCGGTGCTGCTGCTCGGACTGCTCGGGTGGCTGGCGCCGGCCGATAATGCGCTGCGCGATTTCCGGGCCGAGCTGTCGCAACGGCCGGCGACGGGCAACATCGTCTTCGTCGATATCGACTCGGCCACCCTCGAGAAGGTGGGTGTCTGGCCTTGGCCGCGTCGCGTCCACGCCGAGATTGTCGATCGGCTCATGGAGCTTGGTGCTTCAGATGTAGTCCTCGATATCGACTTCAGCACCGCCTCCAACGAGGTGGACGATGCCGCCCTCGAGGCAGCCCTCGACCGCGCCGGCGGGTTCGTCCTGCTTGCTGCGTTCCGCCAGCTTCCGCACGATGACGCCTCCGCCTTCAACCTGCCGATCGAGAGGTTCCGTGCGGTCGCCGAGCCGGTGCTCGTCAATGTGGGCATCGACACCAAGGGGGTGGTTCGGACCTATCCCTACGCTGCCGTCATCAATGGCCAGGGCTACCCATCTGTAGCGACGGCGCTCTCCGGCAAGGCAGGTCCCGCCGGCACCGAGTTCGTCATCGACTACTCGATCGATGCGAGGCGTATCCCCCACGTCTCCGCTGCCGACCTGCTCGACGGCAAGGTCGACCAGTCCAGTATCGAAGGCCTGCAGGTCATCGTCGGCGCCAGTGCGCTTGAATTGCGCGATGTCTTCGTCGTTCCGGTGGCGGGGGCGATCGCCGGCGCTCTGGTCCAGGCCATCGCCACCGAGACGCTGCTCCAGGGGCGGGCACTCCAGCCCCTCGGCCCTACGCTGCCGCTGCTGATCATCGCACTGATAGCGCTGGTCTCCATGCCCCTTCGCGGCCGCATCTCCCTGCGCACCCAGATCCTCGGCGCCGCAAGCGTCTCCATTCTCGTCGAGATCGCAGCCTTCGTTCTGCAGGCCCAGTTCGCAGAGCTGCTCGACACCTCGGTCATCCACATCGCACAAACCGCGATTATTCTTCGCTCAATTGCACTCGATCTCGGGCTTAAGCGCTTCTTGCACCTACAGGTTTCGCACGAACGCGATGCCATGCGCTCCATCCTCGACCGCGTCATCGCGGACAACTTCGATGGGGTCGTGGTCATAGAGGAGAGCGGCAAGATCATCGCAGCCAGCAAGCTGGCGGAGGAGCTGCTGGGCGCCGGCCTCAACGGCCGCCTGGCGAGCGAAGTGCTCCCCCGCCAGATCGATCGTGCGGTCCGCCGGATCATGGAGGCGCCGACCCCTCAGCCGCATGCTCCGCCTGCCGAGCTGTTGCTCCCGACGCAGGACAATGAAGCGCGGATCATCGAGTACTCGATCACGCTGTCTGAGGTGAAGGAACTCGAGCGGAGGGTTGAGGCCCGCACAAGGCGGGTTGCCTGCCTCACGTTCCGCGACATCAGCGAACGCCGTCATAACGAGCAGCGCCTGAACTACCTCGTCAGCCATGATCCCCTCACGGGTGCCTGGTCGCGCCTGAAGCTCGTCGAGATGATCGATGCCCTGATGGTCGATGACCGCACTCGGGCTAATGG
>JAEZBF010000079.1 GCA_023427545.1 Pseudomonadota bacterium | reverse complement strand
GTTCCAGGTGACGCGACGAACCTAGTTCGCCGGTATGGGTCCTCAATTCCCCTCCTCAGGACACGTCACATGATCGCTCCGTCCACTACTGCTGCCAGCATGGCCGCTCCGCCGCAACTCGGTCTGCCCACCGCCCGCCACGCTACTGCCGCCGACGATGTGTTCGTCGAGGAACTCCAGGCTCTCGCGTTCGGTCCTGGCCGTTTCGCGCGTACGGCGTTCCGCGTCCGCGAGCGCTTCCCCATCGATAAGTCGCTGTCCCTGATCGGGGAAATCGATGGCAAGGCCGTGGCCTCGGTGTGGATGACCCCGATCAGCGTTGGCGGCATCGATGGCTATCTTCTCGGTCCGCTGGCCACGGATCCGGCCTATCGCGGCCGCGGCGCGGGCAAGCTCCTTGTTCGCGAAGCCTGTGCAGAAGCTCTGGCGCGAGGGCAGGGAAGTTTCGTGCTGCTCGTTGGCGACGAACCCTATTATGGCCCCCTGGGCTTTGCCCGTACCGTTCCGGGCGCGATCCAGTTCCCTGGACCGGTCGATCCTGCGCGGGTACTTCTGCACTCCGCCGATCCCGCGCTGGCGCAGACCCTGAAGGGGCCCATCGCGTCATTCGGCGCCCGCAAGAAAGCCTGAGGCCGCCTTTGGAGGCGCCGTGCCTGCCGATGACGCACTCATAGAAAGGATTGCGGGCAGGCTGCTCAGGGCACCTGAGCCCGTCGGGGATAAGGACCTCGCCCCCGACTGGCTTCCGGACGACCCGTTCGACCGCCCGCCAGTTCCCGCCGCAGTTCTGATTGCGCTCGTACGCCGGGAAGCAGGGCTAAGCGTCCTCTACACGGAACGTTCGACCAGCCTGCGGCGGCATTCCGGCCAGATCTCGTTTCCGGGAGGTCGGATCGATCCCGGCGACAATGGTCCGGGCGATGCCGCTCTGCGCGAGGCGCAGGAAGAGGTGGCGCTCGATCCCGCAGAGGCGCGCATTCTCGGGTACATGCCGAAATATTTTACCGGCACTAATTACCTGATCACGCCGGTCGTTGGTCTCGTCGAGCCAACCCATCCATTTGTCCCTAATCCGGGGGAGGTCACGACCGTCTTCGAGGTGCCGCTGAGTTGGATCGCCGACGAGGCGAGCTACGGCACGTTCCACGTCCGCCGCGGCGACGTCGATCACTCGACCTGGCAGCTCGATCACGCTGGCTTGCGCATCTGGGGCATCACCGCCAACCTGACGCGGCGGTTTCGCGACCTGGCGCTGGGCGGAGAACACGAATGGTGACGCGCACCCAAGCGGAGGCGCGGCTCGCCGGCGCGACGTGGCTCCGCCGACCCGAGACGCAGCGCATCCTCGAGCTGCTCGACGGAGCCGAGGGTCGAAGCCGAGCTGTCGGCGGGATCGTGCGCGACACCTTGCTCGGGCGCGAGCGGGACACCAACGATGTCGATATCGCAACCGAGTTGCTGCCCGAAGAAGTCATGCGACGGGCCCAGGACGCAGGACTGGCTGGGTATCCGACAGGGATCGAGCACGGGACGGTGACGCTGAAGCTAGGCGACATGATTACCGAGGTCACTACCCTTCGCGAGGATGTCGCGACGGACGGCCGGCACGCTGTCGTGCGTTTCGGCACCGATTGGCACCGCGACGCGGGGCGGCGCGACTTTACCCTGAACGCGCTCTATGTCGGCGCGGACGGCAGATTATTCGATCCGCTCGGCGGGTTCGAGGACTGTCTGGCGGGCCGCGTGCGGTTCATCGGTGACCCCGACCAGCGGATCGCGGAGGACCGGCTGCGCGTCTACCGCTTCTTCCGCTTCTCGGCGAGCCACGGCGAGCAGCGGCTCGATTCGGAGGGGCTGGAGGCTTGCCGCCGCGCTGCGCAACACCTGGGTCGGCTATCGGCCGAGCGAGTCGGCCACGAGATGATGCGCATGCTGGCGCTACCGCGAGTTGCTGAAACGTTGAGTGCAATGGTGTCTGCGGGTGTGCTGTCGCTGGCAGCGGAGGCCGTGGATCAGTTGGCGCGGTATGAGGATCTTGCCGCACCCCCCACAACGGTGGGGCGGCTAGCAGTCATGATGGCCGGAGAGAGCGCAGAGGTCCTGCAAGAGCGATGGCGCCTGGGCAATCGCGAGATCAAGGCGGCAGAGCGCACCCTGGCTGCTGCGACTCTGCTCAGGGCAGATCGCGTCTACGAGGCGCTCTACCGTTATTTTGATGACCTGGCGCAAGCGGCAACACTTGCGGCTGTTCTGGGTAACTGGCCAGAGGACAAGCTTCGCGCCGTGCGCGGGACCTTGTCGGGACCGAGGGCGCCGAAGTTTCCGATTGCCGGGGCCGATTTGGTGGAGTTAGGGCATCGCCCCGGCGAGGCGCTGGGCAGGGAGCTCAAGCGCCTCGAAACGATGTGGATCGACAGCGGATTTGCTCTCGATCGAGCCGATCTGCTCAGGGCAGTCGCGAGACCCTAGGCGCGTTCGCGGTCGACGATCCGCTCCTTGATGTGTTCGACCATTTCCGGCCGGATCACCGTCTCGTCGTGCGCATTGCGAAGATGCTCGGCGGCGCGGCGCACCACTTCGGCACCTTCTTCGGCTTCGGTCTGCCAGGTGCAGCCCGGCACGAGGCAATCGTAGTGCTTCATCATTACCTCCTCGTCTTCACTTCGTACCTCACGAAGATAGTGGCGAAATGGGGCCGGGGCAGGGCACCCGTCAAGGCCACTTCACCTCGGGCGGCATCGAGGAAAGGATGGAGTTGACGTTGCCGCCCGTCTTGAGGCCGAAGGTTGTGCCGCGGTCGTAGAGCAGGTTGAACTCGACGTAGCGGCCGCGGCGAACGAGCTGCTCGTCACGATCTTCCAACGTCCAGGGCGTGTTGAAGTTTCGCCGCACCAGCTGGGGGTAGATGTCGGCGAAGGCGCGGCCGACGTCCTGTACGAAAGCGAAGTCAGCGTCCCAATCCCCCGTATTGTGGTGATCGAAGAAGATGCCGCCTATGCCTCTGGGTTCCTTGCGATGGGGCAGGTAGAAGTACTCGTCGCACCAAGCCTTGTAGCGATCGTAGTCGACCTGCGGATGGGTCGTGCACGCGCCGCGCATTGCGCCGTGGAAGTCGATCGTATCCGGATCGTCCTGCGTCCGGCGGCGGTCGAGCACAGGGGTGAGATCGGCTCCGCCGCCGAACCACCAATTGCTCGTCGCGACCATCCGGGTGTTCATGTGCACGGCCGGCACGTTCGGGTTCTGCGGATGGACGATCAGCGAAATGCCCGACGCCCAGAACTCGGCACCGTTCTCCGTCCCAGGCATCTGCTTGGCGAAGTCCTCGCTGAACGTTCCGAACACGGTCGAGATGTGTACGCCGGCTTTCTCGAACACGCGGCCCTTGAGCATCGACATCTCGCCGCCGCCGCCTGCCGCACGCTCCCATGGCTCGCGCGCGAACCGGCCGGCCGGGCGGCGGTCCGCCAGCTGCCCTGCAAGCTCGTCCTCGAGCCGCTCGAGGTCGGCGACAATGCGGTCGCGCAGGGTGCGGAACCACGCGCTGGCGGTGGCTTTGCGGCTTTCGAGGTCGTCCGAGTTGGGCATCGTTTCCAGTCAGCTGAGGTCGTTGAAGGCGCCGGTCTGGCGCATCGCCTCCCCCAAAGCAAGGCTTGCGGCAACCGCGACATTGATCGAGCGCAAGCCCTCTCGCATTGGTATGCGCACGCGAAGGTCGGCGCTGGCCGCCACTGCATCCGGCACTCCGGCGCTCTCGCGCCCCGCTATCAGGACATCGCGGTCGGCGTAGGCCCCCTCGTAAAGCGAGGTGGAGCCCCTGGTGGTGAGCAGCACCAGCCGCCGACCGGCGGTTCGGCGCCACGCATCAAACGCGGCGTAGCTGTCGTGCTCCATCAACTCTGCGAAGTCCAGGTAATCGAGTCCCGCACGCTTGAGCGCCTGGCGCGAGAACGCGAATCCGGTGGGGTGGATAATGTGCACCAGCACACCGAGGCAGGCGCCGAGCCGGAGCAGGGTGCCGGTGTTCTGCGCGATGTCCGGTTGGTAGAGGGCAAGCTCGACCGCCATCGACTACGTCCTCCCGATCCTGCATTGCACGCTAGATGGCGGCAGATATGCACGCTGAGACAGCGGCAATGGTGCCCGCTCCAACACCGGCCAGCAACCGAGGTGATAGAGTGTCGCACGTGCCGTTACGCCGGGCTTTGCGCTCTGGACAAGCGTCTGTGACAGTGCAAAAAGAACGCCCAATTCTTGCGCCGCCCCGGGGGCTGGCGGTGGCGCCCGCCTGGTCAGCGGAACAAGCGCTCTAGAGGATCACCGGACGAGGATCGGAAACTTGGCGACGGAATCAACGACAGAACCGACGCGCCGCGACTTTCTCTATGTCGCTACCGGCGCAGTCGCAGCAGTAGGCGTGGCCGCCGCCGCCTGGCCGCTCATCAATCAGCTCAATCCCGACGCTTCGGTACTGGCGCTCGCCTCGATCGAGTTCGATCTCTCCTCGATCGCCGAGGGCGAGTCCGTCACGATCAAGTGGCGTGGCCTGCCGGTCTTCGTGCGTCACCGTACGGCGCAGGAGATTCAAGAGGCGCAGGCAGTTCCGCTGAGCGACCTCAAGGATCCCGAGTCGGATTCGGCGCGCGTCAAGGCCGGCCACGAGCAGTGGCTGATCATGATCGCCAATTGCACGCACCTGGGCTGCATCCCCGTCGGCGAATCCGGGGAATATGACGGCTGGTTCTGTCCGTGCCACGGTTCGGTCTACGACACCTCGGGCCGTATTCGGCAGGGTCCCGCGCCGAAGAACCTGGTCGTGCCCGACTACAAGTTCATTTCCGATACTCTCGTGCAGATCGGCTAGAGGTTCTCACCAGGCAATGGCGACACACGGCACCAAGTACACCCCGGGTACCGGGATCGAGAAGTGGATCAATGACCGCCTGCCGATCATCGGCTGGGGCAAAGATCACCTGCTCGACTTCCCGACGCCCAAGAACCTCAATTATTGGTGGACCTTCGGTGCCATTCTTGCGGTGATGCTGGGCATCCAGATCGTCACCGGCATCGTGCTCGCCATGCACTATACGCCGAACGTGGCACTGGCCTTCGACTCCGTCGAGCATATCCGTCGCGACGTGAATGGCGGTCGCATCATTCAGGCCGTTCACGCGGTCGGCGCCTCGGCATTCTTCTTTGCGCTCTACATCCATATCTTCCGCGGTCTCTACTTCGGCTCCTACAAGGCGCCGCGCGAGATCCTGTGGATCCTCGGC
>JAEZBF010000425.1 GCA_023427545.1 Pseudomonadota bacterium | reverse complement strand
GGTCAGCAGGGCGTTGAGCAGCAGCGCGCCGGCCAGCAGCGGGCCCATGGCGCCAGCGCCGGCTGTACCAAGCCCCGCCTCCACCAGAAGAAGTTTGGGCCAGAAACCAAGGAACGGCGGCACGCCGGCCACGCCAAGGATCAGCACCAGGAACAGCACCGACAGGGCGCTGTTGGCGCCATAGATGCCGCCCATGCGCCGTGTGTCGGTCTCTCCGCTGATCCGCTCCACAAGACCGGCAACGAGATAGAGCGCCGTCATCGTCGCCATGGCATGGGCCACGTAGACCGCCGCACCGGACAATCCCGTCGAACCGCCGGCCGCCAGTCCCGCGACCGCTGCGCCAATGCCGCCGATGACGAGAAAGCCCAGCGCCCGCCGAAGGTTCGTCTCCGCAATGGCCCCCAGCGGCGCGATCAGCAGCGTGGCCACGGCGATCGCCACCAAGGGCATGTGCAACGCGCCGCCGCTCAGCGGCATCAGGCCGGCGAGAACACGGATCAATGCGTAGACGCCGACTTTGGTGGGCAGGCCCGCGAGCAGCGACGATACTGCCGGGCTGGGCGCATGGTAGGCGGCGGGCAGCCATGCATTCACCGGAAAAGCGGCAGCCTTCATCCCGAATGCCAGCAGCAGCAGGCCTGCGGTGGGGGTCATCGCCGCGGGATCCGCCGTAGGGGCGAGGCGAGCGATGTCCGCCATATTCAGCGTGCCGAGCTGCCCGTAAAGCAGGCCCAGGGCGATGAGGAAGAACGTGGTCGCAAGGAGATTGAGGAAACCGTACTTGACCGTCGCGTCCAGCTCGATGTTCCGGCCACGCAGCACCAGCAGCGCGAATGTCGCGATCAGCAGCACCTCGAACCAGACGTAGGGGTTGAAGAGGTCGCCCGTCAGGAAGCTGCCGGACACACCGGCGAGCAACAGCAGCACCAGGGCGTGAAAGCCCTGGGTGCCGTCCCTGCCCGGCTCCTCCACCTGGGCATAGACCAGCACGAGGAACGTGATCGCCGACGCAATGAGGGCGAAAGCGGCCCCAAGCACGTCGGCGGTGAAGCTTATTCCGAACGGGGGGAGCCAGTTGCCCATCGTCATGGCGAGCGGACCCTCGCTCATGACGCGGCGAAACAGCTCGAGATCGCACGCGGCGACTGCGGCAACGACGAGCAGCGCGATCGGAGCCTGGGCGGCTCGCACGCGCGCCAGCATCAGAAGGAGTGCCGCACCCCCCAGCGAGAGAACGACCGGGAGGATGAGCACCCAGTCCGCCGCCGCAGCGACACCCAGGTTTCCGGCAGGATCCTGCATGTCAGTAGCTCAGCGGCGGCTGGGGACCACCGGGAGGTTCGGCGATCCGCATGTGGTCGCTGTCATCGGCGTCCAGCGCTTCATAGGCACGGTAGGCAAGGACGAGCAGGAACGCGAACATGCCAAAACCGATAACGATGGCCGTCAGGATCAGGGCCTGCGGCAAGGGGTTGGCGGTGACGCGCTCGAGAACGTCCGAGCCTGCCGGGATCAGCGGCGGGCTTTCTCGGGTGAGCCGGCCGGAGATCAGGATCAACAGGTTGACCCCGTTGCCGAGCAGCACGATGCCGAGCAGCATGCGAACGAGGCTTCGCGAGAGCAGCAGGAATATCGCGACGGCAAAGAAAAGGCCGACGAGGACGATCAGGGCAGGCTCGATCACCGGTGATCCTCCCCCTCGAGCGCGAGTGCCACCGCCGAGATGGTGCCGAACACCGTGAAATAGACGCCGATGTCGAAGAACATGGGCGTCGAGAGCCCGATCTCGGTGTCCCCGATGTGCAGGAACGTCCAGAGGCCGGTCAGGAAGGGCACCTCGAAAGGCAGCGAGAGAAGTCCCGAGAGCACGGCAAGGAAAACGCCGAAGCCGGCAAAGCTCGTCGGCTCGAATTTGAGCGCATGCCGAACTGCCGTTACGCCCGTCGCCATAGCGTAGATGGCAATCGCCGAGGCCGCGATCAGGCCGCCAATGAACCCGCCTCCGGGTTCGTTATGCCCGCGCAGGAGCACGAACACCGAGAACACCAGCATGATGGCGACGATGATCGGAGCGATGGTGCGGAAGATCAGCGAATTCATGCCGCCGCCCCCTGCCCCGACGGCTTGCTGCGCCGCCGCCTGCGTGCCGGCGGCGCACTCGGCTGGCCCGTGGCTTTGCGGCGCGCCAGCACGAGGATCGCCATGCCTGCGGCCATGACCACCGAGATTTCGCCCAACGTGTCCAGGCCGCGGAAGTCGACGAGGATGACGTTGACGATGTTACGCCCGTGCGCCACCGCGGCGCTGTTCTCGCCGAAGAACGTGCTCAACCTCGCATCGACCGGCCGCTCGAGCACCTTGAGCAGCACAAGCACGATCCCGACCCCGCCGAGCAGAGCGATGGTGCCGTCGCGGAGCAAGTCCTCGAACTCACGCGTGTCGCGGTTTTCAAGCCGCAGCCGCGTCATGACCAAGGCAAAGATCACGACCGACAGGATCTCGACCATGAATTGCGTGAAGCTCAGGTCGGGAGCTCCGAACAGCATGTAGAGGAGCGAAACCGCGAGGCCCTGCACGCCAAGCGCAATGATGGCAAACAGGCGGGTGCGCGCCAGCAGGACGGTGACGATGCCGATCGCAGCCACACCGACCGTGGCCCATTCGTAGAAAGTCAGTTCGGGGAGCGCCAGTCCGTCGGGCCAGTTGCCTTCGGTCATCAGGAAAGGCGCGATCAGCACCAGCGCGAAGAGGCCGAACACAACCACCATGTAGAGCTCCAGCCGCCCGTGGTGCCAGAGCCGCGTCACCAGGCCGGCAAGACGGACGAGGCCGAACATCAACGCGTCGAACCCCGCTTCGAACGTCCAGCCGATGCTTTTCGCCAGCCATACCAGGCGTTCGCGGACCGGGTTGAGCTGCCAGTAGAGGAGCCCGCCAAGCGTCCAGGTCAGCAGCGACAGCAGCAGGGACGGGTTGCGGACGTCGATGCCGCCGGGATCGTGGACCGGCACGGCATGGCCAAGGATTGCCGAGGTCACCGGGGCCGTCACAACGCTCGCGAACGAGGCCGTCATCCACCCCGCCGCGATCCCGAGCCCCGCCAGCAGGACCGGGCCCACCAGCAGCGATAGCGGCCCCTCGTGCGGCTCGCGCGGAGTCGCAAGCAAAATCCCCATGAACGGCCTGAGCGCAACCGTCAGCGCCACCGCCGTCAGCAGCACGTTCCCGATAATCATCGCAACGAGCGGCGCAAGCGCCGGCCAGTCCCAGCCAGCAACGGCGGCGTAGGTTTCCTCCTTGGCAAAGAATCCTAAAGCGGGCGGAAAACCCACCATCGACACCGCCGCCACGACGGAGGTGAGAAAACTTATTGTGAGAAAATCGCGCAGGCCACCGAGCATGGTGACGTCGCGTGTGCCGGTCCCATGCTCCACCACTCCGGCGAGGAGGAAGAGGGCAGCTATGTAGAGCGCGTGGGCGACGAAGTAGATCACCGCGCCGGCGATAGCGGCTTCGCTGCCAATGCCCAGCAGCAGGACCAGCATGCCAAGCGAGGCGACCGTCGATTGGGCCAGCAGCTGCTTGAGGTCGGTCTGGCGCAGAGCGGCGAATGCTCCCCAGAGCAGCGTAACCCCGCCAAATCCCATGAGGGTGAGGCTCCACGCGGGGGTGCTGCCCAGGGTCGGTGTGGTGCGCATCAGCAGGTAGACGCCGGCCTGCACCATCGTTGCCGAATGCAGGTAGGCAGAGACCGGTGTGGGCGCCTGCATGGCGGCGGGAAGCCAGAAATGCAGGGGAAACTGCGCGGATTTGGTGAAGGCAGCCACGACGAAGGCGGCGAGAACCAGCGGATAAACCGAGGAGTTCCGGACGGCATCGTGCAACGCCGCCATCCCGGAGAGATCCCAGGTGCCGAAGGTGAGCCAGAGCGCAATCACCCCGACGAGCAGGGCTAGTCCGCCGATGTTAGTGATGACCAGCGCCTGAATGGCCGCGCGGCGGGCTGGCTGGCGGATGTGATCGTAGCCGATCAGCAGGAAGGAGGTGACCGAGGTCAGCTCCCAGAAACCATAGAGCGCGACCATGTTGTCGGCGAGTACGAGGCCGAGCATCGCGCCCATGAAGGCCAGCATGAAACCGAGGAACCGGCCGCGGTGGAGATGGCCCTCCAGGTAGGTTCCGGAGTAGATCAGGATGAGCGTGCCGATCCCCGAAATCAGCAACGCAAAACAGAGGCTTAGGCCATCGATCAGCAGGCTGAAGCGAATGCCGAGCGCGGGCACCCAGTCGAACCCGAGCGTGATGGTCTGCCCGGCTACGACGGGCGTGATGAAGCTGCAGAGATGAAAGAATATGAACGCCGGCAGCAGGGCCAGCAGCGTACCGGTCCACCGGTCGAAGATGCGATGGAGAGCGGGCGCAACCGCGGCCGCTGCGAAGGGGGCCAGCACGCACAGGAACAGATCGATTTCCGGTGAGACCATCCCAAGCCCGTTTGCCGCCTCGCGCCCACCTTAACGGCCCATCGGCGTGACACAACCCAAAGGGCTAGCCACTTGAACCGGAAATGGTCTTGCCACGGAAGTTTGAGTGGCGATCGACCAGTCCACTACCTACATCCTGCGCAAGATAGGAGGCATGCATGCTGAAGAAATCGGACGAGGAGTGGCGCAAGGAACTGACGCCGGAGCAGTACCGCGTGACGCGCGAGCACGGCACCGAGCGACCCTGGTCGCACCTCTACAACACGGAAAAACGCGACGGCATTTACCACTGCGTGGCGTGCGGCCAGCCGCTCTTCTCGGCTGATACCAAATACGAATCCGGTTCGGGTTGGCCGAGCTTCTTCGCCCCGATCAGCGAGGGCGCGGTGGGCGAGACGACCGACCGGTCGATGTTCGTGACGCGCACCGAGGTGCACTGCGCCAACTGCGGCGCGCACCTGGGGCACGTGTTCCCGGATGGGCCGCAGCCGACCGGGTTAAGGTACTGCATGAACGGCACTTCGCTGGACTTCAAGCCGAACGGCTAACCCGTTGCGACGGTGCTGGCCGACGCTGCCCGAACCGCTGGCCAGGGGTTGGCCGGTCCTGGACCGGACTCCTGGCCATCGGCCGGCCAGTCCTTGGCCGCCGCTGGCCGGCGCCGCCCGGCGTTCTGGCCGGCCTTGTCCGACCGCTGCCGGTTAAGTACGACGAGCCATGCACACGCCCCCAGTTGCCGAGAAGCGCCAGTACGCCACCACTCATCACGGGGTGACGCGGCAGGACCCCTATCACTGGCTACGCGCGGACAACTGGCAAGAGGTCATGCAGGACCCCGGCGCCCTGCCCGAGGATATCCGCGCGTATCTCGAAGCGGAGAACGCCTACTTCGCAGACGCCTTCGAAACGCCGACCGAGGGGCTCCGGGAGACGATCTACCGCGAAATCCGCGGCCGCATCAAAGAAGACGATTCGGGGGTCCCCACACCGGATGGCCCGTGGGCTTATAACACGCGGACCCGCGAGGGTGAGCAGTACCCCATACTGGTCCGGACGCCGCGCGAGGGTGGGCCCGAGGACGTCCTGCTCGACTGCAACATCGAGGCCGGAGACGGCTACTTCGGGTTCGGTGGCGCCGAACACGACCCGCGCCACAGGCTGCTCGCCTGGTCTGCCGACCGCCAGGGATCGGAGTTCTATACGCTGCGCATCCGCGACCTTGCGACCGGCAAGGACACGGGCGAGGTGCTCGAGGAGATCGCCGGCGACATCGAGTGGAACGAAGACGGCACGGCGCTCTACTACACCGAGTTCGACGAGAGCCACCGCCCGTTCCGCGTCCGGCTGCATGTCCTTGGCACGCCCCAGGCGGACGACGAGATCATCTACGAGGAGGCGGACCCGGGGTTCTTCGTTGGGATCGGCAAGACCCTGAGCCGCCGCTTCATCGTCATCGACGTCAACGACCATCAGACATCGGAGTCCTGGCTGATCGATGCCAGGACCGGCGGCGCGCCGCGGCTGGTCGCCGGGCGGGTGCCGGAACGCGAGTACGACGTGGACGAGCGAGAGGGCATGCTGTTCGTGCGAACGAACGCGGACGGCGCCGAGGACTTCAAGGTCGTAACGGTGCCTGCGGATACGCCGCAGTCCGAGAACTGGCGCGACTTCATCCCCCACACGTCAGGCGTGCTGATCCTCGACGTCATCGTCCTCAAGGACCACATGGTGCGCCTCGAGCGCGTCGAGGGCCTGCCGCGCATCGTGTTGCGCGACCTGCGGACCGACCTCGAGGACACCGTCGCGTTCGATGAGGAGGCGTACTCCCTCGGAGTATGGGCGGGTTACGAGTTCGTCACGACGACCGTGCGGTTCTCCTACTCCTCCCCCACCACGCCAAGCCGGATTTACGACCTCAACCTGGCGAACGGCGAGCGCACGCTGCGCAAGGAGCAGCAGGTGCCTTCCGGGCACGACGCTGCGGCCTACGAGACCCACCGCATCTTCGCGACCGCGCCGGACGGGGAGACGGTGCCGATCACGCTGCTCCATCGCACAGGCCTTAAGCGGGACGGCACTGCGCCGGTCCTGCTCTACGGCTATGGAGCGTACGGCATGGCCATGCCGGCGAGTTTTTCGGTGTCGGTGCTTTCGCTGGTCGACCGCGGCTTCATCTATGGAATCGCCCATGTGCGCGGAGGCATTGAGAAGGGCTACCGCTGGTACCGGCATGGCCGGCGCGAGAACAAGGCCAACACCTTCAACGACTTCATCGCCGCCGCGGAGAGATTGATCCAGGACGGCTACACATCTGCCGGCAAGATCGTGGCGGAGGGGGGCTCGGCGGGCGGCCTGCTCGTAGGCGTTGCAGCGAACATCCGGCCGGAGCTATGGGCGGGCGTGATCGCAGAGGTGCCGTTCGTCGACGCGCTCAACACGATGTTGGACGACACCCTGCCGCTCACACCGCCGGAGTGGCCCGAGTGGGGGAACCCGCTCGATAGCGCGGAGCATTTCATGCTGATCGCCAGCTACGCCCCTTACGAACGCGTTCGTGCCCAGGCCTATCCGCCGATGCTGGTGCTCGCCGGATTGACCGACCCGCGGGTTACCTACTGGGAGCCGGCGAAATGGGTGGCCAAGCTCCGCGCCACCGCGACGGGCAATGCGCCAATCTACCTCAAGACCAACATGGGCGCGGGCCACGGCGGCCCGTCCGGACGCTTCGAGCGGATCAAGGAGACGGCGCTGAGCTACGCCTTTGCGCTGCGGGTTGTAGGATTGGCATAATCGTCCGCGACCGGCCGATTGTTGGCCGCGTACAAAGGGCATATATCCGGAGCCGCAAGAGTTCCCGTGCCGCAAGGGCGCGGCCAACGATAACGCGGCACTTGATCACAAGGAGGCACGCACATGGCCTTTACGCTCCCCGACCTGCCCTACTCCAAGGACGCGCTGGCGCCCTACATGTCCGCCGAGACGCTCGAGTTCCACCACGACAAGCACCACCAGGCCTATGTCACCAACGGCAACAAGCTGCTCGAAGGTTCGGGACTCGAGGGCAAGAGCCTCGAGGACATCGTCAAGGAGAGCTATGGCAAGAACCAGGGGCTCTTCAACAATGCCGGCCAGCACTACAACCACATCCATTTCTGGCAGTGGATGAAGCCAAATGGCGGCGGCAACAAGCTTCCCGGCGCGCTGGCGAGCGCGGTCGACTCCGACCTCGGCGGCTTCGACAAACTCCGCGCGGCGTTCATCGATGCCGGCACGACGCAGTTCGGCTCTGGCTGGGCCTGGCTGTCGGTCAAGGACGGCAAGCTCGAAGTGAGCAAGACCCCTAATGGCGAGAGCCCGCTGGTGCACGGCGCAAGCCCGATCCTGGGCGTCGATGTGTGGGAGCACTCCTATTACATCGACTACCGGAATGCCCGGCCCAAGTACCTCGAAGCCTGGTTCGACAACCTGGTGAACTGGGACCATGTCCTCGAGATGTACGAAGCGGCGCGCTAGTTTCTTTCAGCTGCCCTTCCCGGAGGGCCCGCCACGGCGGGCCCTTTTTCTTTGGGGTATGCCGACCGGAACCATAGCCGCCGAAGGCGAATTAGGTTACGGTTTGTCAATTAACTCCTTGTTAACCATAATTTTCGGGCGCAATGGCTGGCAGTCTCAGGACCGTCGCTCTGATCTGTGGGAACCCGGCGCTGGCCTCGATCCTCTCGGCTGCGCTTGCGGCTGACCGCACGCTGCGCGTGCGCAGCTTCGAGACGGTCATTGCGCTTGCCTTCTACGCCCGGATTGCGCCGGTCGAACTCATCGTCGCCGACCTCGATGACGGCAGCTTCGATCCGGAGCTGCTGGAGACCTGTGACCTGGCGGCAGGAACGCCGGTGATCGGGATCGCAAGCCAGGTGGCAGCGACCGAGGCCGTCGACGAGCTCATCGCCAAGCCGATGTCGCCACGCTACCTGCTTGAGCGTGTGCTCTCCCGGCTCGCGTCCCGCCCGGCGCCGCTGCCGCCACTGCCCCGCCGTGGCTTGAGCGCCAACGTGGTACCGCTGTTCCGGCCGTAGGCTAGCGTTGGGGCGCTTCGCCCAGCAGCCAGCTCACCTTGTTCCAGAGGTCCTCGACCGAGTCGGTGAACTGGACGTAGCGGTCCGGCTTCTTGACGCTGTGCGAGAAGACATCCGCATAGAGCCCGCGCACGCCTTCGAAGGCGCGGTTGCGGTTGAGCAGGACCACCGGTTTGCCGCCGCTGCCGCCGCCTGCCTTGGCCCAGGCCTGGTAGAGGCTGCGCGCCGACGCAAGGGAACCGGGCAGCCCAACGAAGAGGTTGGCAAGGCTGGCAACGCGGAAAAGACGCGCCTCGGGGCCCGGCAGACGCTCGCATGGCACATCGGCGAGCGAGCGCGGCGCAACGAAGCTGTCGTCGGCAACGATCAGGACATCCCCGCCGGCCGCCCGCGCGGCAGTCACCAGCGGGATGGGAATGCCCTCGTACTCGGCGAGGCAGACCAGGCGCGCCCCGCGGCGCGCCAGGAGCGTGCCTGCCTGCGACATGAGGTTGGCCCGCTCCGGGTCGCCCGGCCCCCGCTCGGATGCAAAGATCGCAACGGTGGGGATTGCCGGTCCGGCAGGAGTCGCCATCAGCGGCGCCTCAGGCTGCCGAGCATGCCCCGGACCAGCGCCCGGCCGAGGCTGGTGGCCACCGAGCGGGCCAGCGATTTCGCCATCGCCTCGCCAACCGACTGGCGGTTGGACGCCCGTGGTGCAGGCGCCTTGGGAGCTGCCGGAGGAGGCGCCTCCTCGCGGCGGCGGCTGGCGCGCTGCGACAGCACCTCAAACGCCGAGAGCCGGTCGATGGGCGTGTCGTAGAGACCGGCCACGGGCGAGGTTGCCATGACCTGCTGCCGCTCGGCCGGGGTGATCGGCCCGAGGCGCGACGAGGGTGGACGCATCAGCGTGCGTGCGACGATCGAGGGCACGCCCTTCTCCTCGAGCGTCGAGACGAGCGCCTCGCCGATCCCAAGCTGGGTGATTGCCTCTTCGGTCGAAAAGGCCGGGTTGGGGCGGAACGTTTCGGCGGCGGCGCGCACCGCCTTCTGCTCGCGCGGCGTGTAGGCGCGCAGCGCGTGCTGCACACGGTTGGAGAGCTGCGCGAGGACACTGTCGGGCACGTCGAGCGGGTTCTGCGTGACGAAGTAGACGCCCACGCCCTTGGAGCGCACGAGCTTGACCACCTGCTCGATCTTGTCGACCAGAGCGGGCGGCGCATCGTCGAACAGCAGGTGCGCTTCGTCGAAGAAGAACACGAGGCGCGGCCTGTCGGGGTCACCGACCTCCGGCAGGTCCTCGAAGAGCTCGGACAGCAGCCAGAGCAGGAAGGTCGCATAGAGTCGCGGCGCCGACATCAGCTGGTCGGCTGCGAGCACGGAGACAAAGCCCCGGCCGTCGCGGTCAATGCGCATGAGGTCAGCGATCTCGAGGGCGCGTTCGCCGAAGAACTGGTCGCCGCCCTGCTGCTCGAGCACCAGCAGCGCACGCTGGATCGCGCCGACGGATGCGGTCGACACATTGCCGTAGCTTGCCGAGAGCTCCCGGGAGCGGCCGTCGACTTCGACCAGCAGGGCGCGCAGGTCCTTGAGATCGAGGAGCAGGAGCTGCTCGTCGTCGGCGACCTTGAAGGCGATGTTGAGCACGCCCTCCTGCACGTCGTTGAGCTCGAGGATGCGGGCGAGCAGGACAGGGCCCATCTCGGACACGGTTGTGCGGACGGGATGCCCCTGGCGGCCGTAGAGATCCCAAAAGATCGTGGGGAAGGCGGCGGGCGCGTAATCGTCGAAGCCGATGTCGGTGGCGCGCTTGAGCAGGGAGTCGCCGGGCGTGCCGAGCATGGCGATACCGGAGAGGTCGCCCTTGATGTCGGCGCAGAAGACCGGCACGCCGGCGCGCGAAAAGCCCTCCGCCATGACCTGGAGCGACACCGTCTTGCCGGTGCCGGTGGCGCCGGTGATCAGGCCGTGGCGGTTGGCGTAGCGGAGGGCGAGGTACTCGGGCTCGGTCGAGGTACCGAGGTAGATCTTGTCGTCGACGAGCATGTCGGGCTCCGAATGGGGCCTATCCCTTATAACCGCTGCGGAGGGACCGGCAAGGCAGCGTAAACTCTGGCTGGGCGCGGCGCTGGTCGAAGCGGCGCCGTGCGGGCATAAGCGAAGGGGCTCATGCAGCGGAGGTAGGTGTGCATCACAGCAGTGCCGGATTGCTCACGCGGCGGCGGCTTCTGGCCGGGCTCGGCGCCAGCGGTGCGATGATGGTGGCGGGAG
>JAEZBF010000233.1 GCA_023427545.1 Pseudomonadota bacterium | reverse complement strand
TCCTAGCCAAGGGCGGTGAGAACGTGCTCACCGCCACGCTGCGCGATGCGCCGGTCGCTGCCTGGAGGCACTATCCGCCGGGCGACGTCTACGATCCAGCCTCTGGCAGCCAGTGGTACTATCACTGCCATATCCCGCCGGCCGAGAACGAGCACGGGCACTTCCACTGCTTCATGCGCTCGGGCGGCCGGGATGGCCCGGTGCACCACCTCGTCGCAGTCGGCGTCGATGCGTACGGCAAGCTGGTCCGCCTCTTCACCGTCAACCAGTGGGTGGTCGGAGACAGCTGGCTTTCGGCCGAGGAAAGCATTCCGCTATTGGGCAGCTTCGACATGCAGGTGCCCCAGCCCTCCTACCTCACCAACCGTTGGCTGAGCGCTGTCCTGCGCCTCTACGCGTCCGAGATTGCGGAGTTGATCCGTCGGCGCGATGCCACGATTGAGGCCTGGGCTCCTGCCGAAGGCACCTCTGCGCGGGAGGATAAGGCGCTGGAAGTCACCTCGGAGCTCCGCCTCGACCTTGCGCGAACGGCAGGCGAGCTCGGGTTGACGACCTAGGTTCCGCTCGTGTCCGGAACTGATTGACAGCGCTGATCATTGTCGTCCCATGCCGGCCGCCAGATGGGGGAGCTTGCGTTGGCGTCGATCAGCTTCACGTAAGTCTAGCTATGGTAACGAGGTGCGCCTTCCTGCCGCGCCTACCTTGCCTGCCCAATTTCGACCTCATCGCGGCGCTTAATCTGATGTGCAGACCAGGCGCGCGAAGCTGATGACTGGCTGATCTTTTTGAGCGATGCTCTCCGCAGCTTGGCATCGCTTCGTGAGTAGTTGAGTATATGCGTAGATGATGATCAGCAAACTGCCGCACGACCCGCGCGACGCGGTGAGCCGCGAGGAGGACGATGGGCTCCTCCACGAGGTGGGCGGTCCTGTCCCTGATTTCCTCCGCCCCGCACTGTTCCTCAAGGATGCCACCGACCGGATCAAGCAGCAGCTGAGCGCCTCGGACGGTAAGGACCTTCGTGAGCGTCCGGTCCTCAAGGAAGAGGAGGGGGCTCGCCTGCGGCGCCTTTTGTCCGAGATGACGACCAGCCCAGGGTCTCCTGAGCCTACGGCCACGGTAGAGGATCCTTATCACCCAAGCCCCTGGGCGCCGCCGCGTCCCGCTCTATTGCGTCGCGCACCCGAAGCCATCGGCAGGTCGGCCGAGACCGCGATTGCCTGGCTGACGCGCCGCTCGCTGCGGGCAGGCCCCCTGCTGGCCACCTGCCTCATCGTGGGCGGCGGTGTCACCGGGGCCGGCATCACCTATCTTGCCTTTGCGCGCGCCGCCGCGCCTTCCGTCGAATGCGTGGGTGAAGCTTGCGCTGAGGCGCCCGCGCCGGCCGAGCAGGTTGTCGTCCAGACCGTGCAGAAAGCGGCTTCGCCCGGGCTGACGATACCCGTTCCGGCTCCCGCTGCAACTTCCACGCCTGCTCCAGCTGCAGTTGAAGAAGAAACCGCGCCGGTCGCCCGTCCTGTCGTCGAAGCCGCGCTGGGCGCGATCGCGCCCGTGATGCCGCGGGGACGGCTGGGCGTGACCGCTCTCACCGCAACCTCGGCGCTTCGGCCGTCACGCGCCGCGCCCGCGCTGAGCCTGCCGGCGCCCGAGCCTCTGGCGATCCCGCCCATGGCGATGGTCGAGCCGCCCAGGGAAACTCCCGCCGCACCGCAGCCCAAGCAGCTGAGCGAGGAACGCGAGGTGGCGATCGTCGACGGTGACGACCTCAACGTGCGGGCCGAGCCCTCCAAGGCGGCGCGCAAGCTCTTCACGCTCTCCTCGGGTGAGGAAGTGACCGTGCTCGAAACCGAGGACGACTGGACCCACATCCGCACCGCGAAGGATCGCGAAGGCTGGGTCTTCTCCGACGTCACGGACACCCTGCCGCGCAAGCTCGTTCCCGGCACTGAAGCAGCGAAGCAGGAGGCGACCGCTTCGGCCGGCGATCGCGTGGTGCGCTCCGGCGGCGTCACCGTCAGGTCCGGGCCGGCCAGGAAGAACTCGGCGCTGTTCAACCTCAACGGCGGCACGCCGGTGACAGTGCTGGGCGAGAAGGACGGCTGGGCGCATATCAAGGACAAGAAGGGCCGCCAAGGCTGGGCCTACGCCGACTACCTGGTCCGCTCCTGATCACCGGCAAGCTGCGGTTTCTCTCCCGCCTGTCCTACGTCTATGATCCCGCTCGGGATTCACTAGGCGAGGGACTCCAACGTGACCGACGGCAAGCGGATTGGCATCGGGCTCATCGGCCTCGGCATGGTCGCGGACGCGCATGCCCGCTCGCTTGTCGATCTTTCCGAAACAATCGACGTCCGTGGGGTCTACGCCCGCGACCGGCAGAAGCGCGAGTCCTTCGCCGCGCGCTACGGCTTTGCCCCCGCGGAGTCGCTCGCGGCTCTCCTCGCTGATCCGCTGCTCGACGCGATCGTCGTCACCACCCCGCCCAACGCGCGGCTCGAGATCGTCACCGCGGCAGCGGCGGCCGGCAAGGCCATGCTGCTTGAAAAGCCACTGGAGCGCACCGCCGCGGCGGCACAGCAGCTCGTCGACATTGCTGCCGCCGCCAACCTGCCGCTCGGCGTCGTCTTCCAGGAGCGGCTCCGGGAAGGCGCGCGCAAGCTCCGCGCGCTCGCCGTCTCCGGCGAGCGCGGCCAAGTCGTCGCCGGGCAGGTGTTCGTCCCCTGGTGGCGGCCGCAGAGCTACTATGACGCGCCCGGCCGCGGCACGCTCGCGCGCGACGGCGGCGGCGTGCTGCTCACCCAGGCGATCCACTACCTCGATCTCATGCTGCACGTTATGGGACCGGTCGCGGAGGTGCAGGCCGTCGCCGGCACCACCCCGCTCCACCGCATGGAGACCGAGGACACGGTCAGCGCTGGCCTGCGGTTCGCCAGCGGCGCACTCGGTGCGCTGTGGGCCACTACCGCGTCCTATCCGGGCGGCCATGCGTCGCTCGCTGTGGATTTCGAGCATGCCTCCGCCCGCCTCGTTGGTGGCGAGCTGGTCGTCAACCACCACGACGGCCGTCGCGAAGTCCTCGCCACCGGCCACGAAGGCACCGGCGGCGGCGCCGATCCGATGGCCTTCCCGCACCACTGGCACCGCGAGGTGATCCGCGACTTCGTGCTTGCGGTGCGGGACCGCCGCGCGCCGGCCATTCCCGGCACCGAAGCCGTGGCCGTGCAGGTGCTGATCGAAGCGCTGCTGCAGTCCTCGCGCGAGCGTCGCGCGGTCACGATCTAGCCGCGCGGCCCGGTCGTCGCCCGCACCACGAGGTGCGTTTCGAGCACGTGCCGGTCATCGCTCGCCGCCCGCGACTGCAGCCGGTCGAACAGCATCGACACCGCCGCCTTGCCCGCCTCGTTGGAGCGGTTGGAGACCGTCGTCAGCGCCGGCTGCGTGAGCGCCCCCAGCACGTCGTCGCAGCCAACCACGCTGAAGGCCTCGGGCACCGCCACCCCTTGCGCCGCCAGCCCCGCCAGCAGGCCGTGCGCGGTGACGTCGTCGAAGGCAATCGCAGCGCTTGCTCCGCTCGCCAGCAGCGCGCCCGCGACCGCGCGTCCCGCCTCGTAGCTCGGCACCGGCGCCGGTACCACTACGGCCTCCACGCCCAGCCGCTTGGCCGCCCGCCGCACCGCGGCCCGCCGCTGCCGGTTCGACCACGAGCTCGCCGGCCCGCTGACATAGGCCACCGTCCGGTGCCCCAGCTCGGCGAGGTGCTCCATCGCCATCTCGACGCCCGAACGGCTGTCGATCAGCACGCGTGGAATGCCCGCCACATCGCGGTTGATCAGCACCAGCGGCCGCAGCGCGGCGTGCGCGCGGATCGCCTCCTCGGGCAGCCGGCTCGAGGCGAGGATCACCCCCTCGACCTGCCCGGCGAGCCGCCCGACCAGCTTGTCCTCGCGCGCCGCGTTCTCGTCGGAATCGCCGAGGAAGAGGCAGAAGTCGAGCTTATCGAGCTCGCGTTCCGCCGCGCGGATCAGCGGCGGAAAGAACGGATTGGCGACGTCGGGCACGATCAGCGCGATATTGCCGTGCCGCCCGGTGCTGAGCGCCCGCGCCGTGGGATTCGGCACGTAGCCCAGCCGCAATCCGGCCTCGAGCACCTTTTGCACCGTGTCGCGGCTTAAGAGCTCCGGCCGCGTGAACGCGCGGGACACCGTCGAGCGATCGACGCCCGCTGCGGACGCCACCTGGCTGATGGTCGGCGTCGCTCTGCGGGGCGGGGTCATGCCGCACGTTGTATCGCGTTTGCCGGCAAACGGAAGCATCCCTTAAGCCCGCTGGCCAGCTTGACTTGCAACCGGTTGCATCAAATAGTCCCGATACGCGCCGGCCCACACGCGCGCCCAGCCATCCGCATCCGAGGAGCATCATGCCTGACGCAGGTCCGATCGACGCCGACGCGCTGTGCGCAACCTATTTCGATCGTTCGACGGCGCACATGCGGCGCATCCTCGAGGAGGAGAAGGAGCCGCTGGAGCGCGCCGCCGCCCGCGTCGCTGAGCAGGTCGCGGCCGACAAGCTGGTTTACGTCTACGGCCCCGGCGGCCACTCCAACCTCGCCGCGCAGGAGATCTTCTTCCGCGCCGGCGGGCTGATGCACGTGAGTGCCATCCTCGACGACGGCACGCTGCTCTCGAACGGCGCGCTCCGCTCCATGGCGATCGAGCGCACCCCGGGCTACGGAAAGATCGTCATCGCCGACCAGCGGCTCGGCGAGGGCGACCTGCTGATCCTCGTCAACGCCTACGGCATCAACGCCGCGCTCATCGATGCAGCGCTGGAAGCCAGGCGCCGTGGCGTCTTCCTCATCGGCGTCAGCTCGCGCGAGCACGCGTCGAATACGCGGCCCGAGCATCCCGCGCGCCACCCCACGCGGCAGAACCTGCACGACGTGGTCGACATCGCGATCGACACCAAGGTGCCGATCGGCGACGCGCTGATCGAAATCCCCGGCGTCAGCGAGCGCATCGCTGCGGTCTCGACCTTCGCCAACGCCTTTGCGCTCAACTGCCTCGTGATCCGCACGGTTGCCAAGCTCGCGGAGCGCGGGATCGAGCCTCCGACCTGGCGCAGCGGCAATGCGCCGGGCGGCGACGAGGCCAATGCCCGCTTCATCGAGCGCTTCCACGGCCGGGTGCGCTGGCTTTGACGCCTGCCGCCCAGGTGCTCGCCGGGCGCGATCCGCAGACCGGGCAGGGGATTGCCGTCCACATCGCCGACGGACGCATCGCCGGCATCGAGCCGCACGCGGCCGCGGACGACGCCCCCTATCTCTCCGCCGGCCTCGTCGATCTCCAGGTCAACGGCTACGCCGGCCTCGATCTCAACGACGGCGCACTGGAGCCGCAGGCCGTCATTGCGCTCAGCGAGCGTTTGGCCAGAGAAGGCACCACCACCTACGCGCCGACGCTGATCACGGCGTCCGAAGCCTCGCTCCTCGCCGCCATGCGGGCCATTGCCGAGGCGCGCCGCACCTCCGGCCTCGTTCGCGAGATGGTGCCGTTCATTCACGTTGAGGGGCCTTCGATCAGCCCTGAGGATGGTCCGCGCGGCGCCCATCCGCTGGAACATGTGCGGCCGCCCAGCCTTGCGGAGTTCGCCCGTTGGCAGGAGGCGTCCGAAGGCCTTGTCGGTCTGGTCACGCTCTGCCCCAGCTACCCCGAGGCGCCCCAGTACATCGAGCAGCTCAGCCGCGACGGCGTCGTCGTCTCGATCGGCCACACGGCCGCCACGCCCGCGCAGGTCCATGCCGCCGCAGACGCAGGCGTCCGGCTTTCCACCCATCTGGGCAACGGGGCGGCCGCCATGCTGCCGCGGCACCCCAACTTCATCTGGGCGCAGCTCGCCGACGACCGCCTGACCGCGAGCTTCATCGCCGATGGCCACCACCTGCCGGCAGACACCATCCGCGCCATGCTGCGGGCCAAGGGGCTCGACCGCGCCATCCTCGTTTCCGACGCGGCGGCGCTGGGTGGCATGCCCCCGGGCATCTACGACGCCCCAATCGGGGGCAGGGTAGAGGTCAGCGCGGAGGGGCGGCTCGGCATCGCCGGCACCTCCTATCTCGCGGGGGCGGGGCACCTGCTCACGCAGAACGTGGTGCAGGTCATGCGGATGGCCGGGCTCACGCTCGCCGAGGCGCTGCGCCTCGCGACCTCGAACCCGGGCGCTCTTGCCGGTGGACGCGGGCGGCTCGAGCCCGGCGCCCGGGCCGATCTCATCCGTTTCACCTACGCTCCCGACGCACCCGCGCTGAAGATCGTCCAGAGTTTCGTTGCAGGTCGGGAGATCGCCAGATGATCAGGGCCGGAGTTGCCGTCGTCGATATCACGCCAGCTCCCGGGCTGCTGCAGGCCGGTTTTGCCATGCGGACCGAACCCGCCATCGGCGTGCACGATCCGCTCACCGTGCGTGCCGTCGTAGTGGGCGACACGGCTATGGTCGCGGTCGATGTCGTGGGCATCAACGAAGACCTGACGGCGCGGGTACGCGAGCGTGTGCCGCTCCCCCATTCCGGCGTCTGCATTGCCGCAACGCACACCCACGGCGCGCCGGAATCCACCCCCGGCCGGCTGAGCCGGAGCGTCGATCCCGGGTTCTTGCAGTCGATCGAGGACGGCTGCGTAGAAGCGATCGCCCGCGCACTGGAGAACGCGCGGCCAGCCCGCATCACCTTCGGATACGGCGCCGACCCCGGCGTCGCGCGCAACCGCCGCCACGACGATGGTCCGTTGGACCGGGCGCTCCCCGTCGTCCGCTTCCAGGACGCCGAAGGTAAGGTGTTCGCGGTGATGGTCGCCTACGCCTGTCATCCCGTCGTGCTGGCGGCCGACAACCGGTTGATGACCGCCGACTATCCGCACTACGTCCGGCAATCGCTGGAGGAGGCCTATCCCGGCGCTGTCGCGGTGTTTTTCACCGGCTGCGCCGGCGACGCCAACAACGGCCACACCGCGCACGCCTCCTGGACGCTCGCCGCCAACCCCGAGCGTTCGTTCGCGACCGCGGAGCGCCTGGGCCGCAGGATCGGCGAAGCCGCGCTCGCGGCCCCTGAAGCGGAGACCGGCGACAGGGTTGCGGCCCTCGCCGCCGACGTCCGTGTCAACCTCACCCGCCTCGAGCAGGAGCCGCTTCCGGTACTGGCAGAGCAGTGGCGGCCCGAACTCGCATTGGCCGATCCAGAACGCGCGACGATCCTGCGCGCCTGGATCGCCTGGGCGGATCGCTTCTCCAATCAGCCGCCCGGCAGCTGGACCGGACGGGTCAGCGTCCTCGACTGGGGCGGCGTGCTGGTGATCGGGCTCCCCGGCGAGATCTTTGCCGAGACCGCCCTGCTGATCCGTGAGGCCTGCGGCCCCGAAAGCCCGGTCTTCGTCATCGCCTACGCCCACGCTACCCCTGGCTACATCCCGCCGGCCTCGGAGTTCGTGCACGGCGGCTACGAGGTTGCCGAGGCGCACCGTTTCATCGGCATGCCTGGCACCTTCGCGCCGGGCTCTGCCGAAGCTCTTGCCGGGGCGGCGCAGGCGCTGGTGGGGGCCATCCGCCGAGAGATCGCGGTCCCTTGACACCGCAACCGGTTGCAGAACAGTCTTCACGCAAGCCGAAACCAAACGGAACGGCGATTGGACAGGGAGTGATTGCAATGACGGAGCGGCATGGACATACCGCGCACGGGCTCGATCGGCGGCTTACCCGCCCAGCCCTGCTCGGCTCGGTCTTCGGTGCGGCGCTGCTGGCGGCTTCGGCTGCCTCGGCGGTCGAAATCACGGTCTGGAGCGGCTATCCCGAGATGGTGCCCTTCTACGAGCACGTCGCCGAGGGGATGAAGGCCGAGCACCCGGATCTCACGGTGAACGTGCAGGCCATCGCCCTTCGCGAGCACGAGAAGCGCATCGCGCTCGGCCTCACCTCCGGAGAGGCGGCGGAAGTCATCGAGCTCGCGACGTCGACGGCGACGCGCTACCTCGAGAACGATCTCTTCGCCAAGCCCCCCGAGAACGTTGCGACCTTCGTCAACGACCCGGCGAACTTCGGCGAGTTCTTCAAGAACGCTGCGAGCTTCAACGGCGAAGTCTATGGCGTGCCGCTCTTCCGCGGCCAGAGCGCCATCTACTACAACACCGAAATGTTCAAGGCCGCCGGCCTCACCGAGCCGCCCAAGACCATGGAGCAGCTCAGCGAATACGCCAAGAAGCTGGTCCAGAAAGACGCCTCGGGCAATCCGTCGGTCTCGGGCTGGAGCATGCGCCTGTCGGGTGGCGGCGCGGGTATCGCCGAGAAGTTCTGGATCAACATGTTCCAGTACGGCGGTAACCTCGTCGAGCAGGGCGCCGACGGCAAGTGGAAGTCCAACATCGTCAACGAAGCCGGACACAAGGCGCTCAAGCAGTACATCGACAACGTCCAGAAGGATAAGGTCGTCACCATCGAGATGCCGGCCGACGCCGAGGCGTTCGAGCGCCAGCAGACGGCAATGTTCATCCGCGAATCCTGGGTGATCGGCGACATCGCGGCCAAGTCGCCCGACCTACCGTACGCCACGGCACCGCTGCCGACGGGATCGATCGTCGCTCCCGTCTCGCTTTGGGTCACGGGAGAGGGCGAGAAGGCCGATGCCGCCTGGGCCTTTGCGCTTGCGACCAACGAGCCCGAGAACCTGGTCTGGCTGCTCGACAACGTCGGCTGGCTGCCCAACCGGCTTGGCCTCGACTACTCGAGCGTGCTGTCCAAGAAGCCGGCCTTTGCCGCCTACGTGAATTATCCCGAGGGCTACAAGTTCTTCACCCTGCCCAACATCGGGCCGGTTGAAGAAATCCTGACCCGCACGGCCGACCGCCTGACGCAGGCTTTCGCCGATGCCTCGCTGGTCGATAACGACGCCGGCATCGACGCCGTGCTTCAATCGATCCAGGACGAGATCAACGGGCTGCTTCAGCGCGAAGGGCTCGGCGGCTAACTCCGCTCAAGCAGCCTTGGCTGCAACGTCTAGCGGGAGCCGGCGCCGCGCCGGCTTCCGATCCACGGGGAGGACCCATGCTGCGGCGTAGGCAATGGCTTTTTGCGATGACGGCCATCCTGCCGACGCTGGCGATCTTCGCCTGGGTCCGCCTGTTCCCCATATGGGAAACCCTGCGGCTGAGCCTGCACAAGTGGGATATCCTCTCCAAGAACAAGCCGTTCATCGGCTTTGCGAACTTCATTGAGCTGAGCCGCGACCGGCTGTTCCTCGAAGCGCTCAAGAACACGTCGATCATCGCCTTCGGCGTCCTGGTCATTACCATCCCATTGGCGCTCATCATCGCCGGGTTGATCCATTACCGCACCCAGTCGCGCTTTGCCGGCTTCTTCGAGACGGCCGTCTTCATCCCGCACGTCGTCTCGCTCGTGCCTGCGGCCATGGCGTGGAAGTGGATCTTCGATGCCAAGCTAGGTCCGCTCAACGCCTTCCTCGGCCTCTTCGGCATCAGTCCGCAGGCGTGGCTCTTCGACCCGGTTCTGTCCGTCATCTGCGTCATCGTGCTCTGCTCCTGGCAGGCGCTCGGCTACGCCGTCCTCATCTATCTCGTGGGGTTCAAGAGCCTGCCGGTCTCGCTATTCGAGGCGGCGCGGCTCGACGGGGCCACCGGACGGCAGTCCTTCTGGCTGATCTCGATCCCGCTGCTCAAGCCGATCACGCTCTACGTCTCTGTCGTGACGCTGGTCTCGGCCTTCAACGTCTACGCCCAGGCCTTCGTCCTCGCGTCTGACGCACAGGGCGCGCCGGGCCGGCAGGTCCGCGTGCTGGTGCTCGACATGCTCGAGAACAGCTTCCGCAACTACCGCGTCGGCTACGCCGCATCGGAAGCCGTGGTCCTGCTGCTGATCGTCCTGATCCTCACCCTCGTGCAGTTCTCGATCCTGCGGGAAAGGGGCGCACGATGACCGCAGAGGCACAATCGGCCAAGCTGTCGGCCAGCCAGGCGTCGGCGAGGGCCGGCCGGACCCGTCGCAAGCTGGTAGACGGCGCCATCGACATGGTTTTGCTGCTCATCAGCTGCCTCATGCTCCTTCCTCTCCTCTTCCTCGTTTCCAACGGCTTCAAGACGCCGCAGGAGATCCTCAGCTGGCCGCCGACGATCATTCCGAACAACCCAACTCTCGCCAACTTCCAGGCGGTGCTCGCCGATACGCCGCTGCTCCGCTGGATCGGCAACAGCCTCGTTTTCGCCGTTTCGTCCTCGATCGCCATCCTCGCGACATCGTCGATTGCCGGCTACATTCTCGCGAAGTTCCGCTTCAAGTCGCTGACGGTAATTTTCTTCGTCATCCTCGCGACGGCCATCGTGCCGTTCGATGTCTACATGATCCCACTATACTTCCAGGCGCAGGCGTTGGGCTTGCTGAACACGACTTGGGGTATGCTGCTCGGCTACCTCGTCATGAGCTTCGGCATCTTCCTTATCCGCCAGAACGTCCTGCACTCCATTCCCGACGAACTCATCGAAGCCGCGCGCATCGATGGGGCAGGGGAGTTCTGGATCTTCTTCCGCATCGTCCTGCCGCTGCTGCGCGGCGCACTCGGAGCGCTCGGCGTCCTCGCCTTCTTCCAGGCGTGGACCGCCTTCGCCTGGCCGCTGATCGTTGCCAGCAAGAGCGAGAGCTACACGATCGAAGTCGGCCTCGCGCTCTTCCAGACCGGCTTCACCGTCGACCTCGGACGCCTCAGCGCCGCTTCGGCGCTGGTCCTCATTCCCTCCATCACCATCTTCGTAATCCTGCGCCGAAATTTCGTCCAAGGCGTCGCCAGCACCGGACTCAAAGAGTGATTGACCAGTCTTTTCTGACGGCTGCACGCGAGCGCTATGCCGCGGCTAATGCGGCTACGCTGCGCTGGATGCTCGCGCGCCCGCCGCTTCTCGGGCGTTTCCTCAACACCAAGCTGCACCCCGTCACACTGACCGACTACACCGCGGCAGATGGTCACCGCGCGCCGAACTACATCTACGGCTGGATCCAGGGCCGCGGACTCGAGTCACTGGTCACCCACGCCGCGTTCTTCGAGCATTCCGACCCCGCGCTCGCAGCGCAACTCGATGCCGCCGTGGCAACCCTTTACGACGCGCTCAACGCTCTGCAGTCGCGCGACGGTCACGCCTACTTCACCTACGACGCTGACCTTGCGCCGGTCTACCCGGATGCCGAGGGCCGCATCCAGCCGCAGGTCCCGGCCGGCGACATCTACACCTACGCCGATACCTTCGTTGCCAAAGGCTTGGTCGCCGCCGCTGTGCGGCTGGGCCGGGCCACGGACATCGAGCGGCACCTCGCGTACTTTCGGCAGGTCGTCGCGGCGATCGAAGATGGCCGCTTCCAGATCGAGGAGCGCCGGCAGCTCTCTCGCGACGAACTCGCCCGCCAGCCGAACGACTTCGGGCCACGTATGATTGCACTCGGCGCCGCCGGCCTGCTACGTCGGCTCGGCTTTCCCGGCGAGTGCGGCTACGCCGATCGCTTCATCGCGCACGTGCTGGCCAAGCACTTCGAGTCGCGCTCGCAGCTCCTCGCCAACGTTCCCGGCGAAGAGACCTGCAATGTCGGCCATGGCATCGAGTTCGTCGGTTTCGCTCTCGACCACCTGCCGGCCGACGCCGCTCCGGACTTGGTGCGCCAGCTCGAGAGCATTCTCGTGGCGTCCTTCCGCACCGGGTTCGTCGGCCCTGGCATTGCGCTGATTGTCTCCACCCGGACCGGCGAGGTGCTCAACCCGCTCTGCCCGTGGTGGTCGCTGCCCGAAACCATCCGATCCGCGGCGCTGTGCTACGAGCGCACGCAGAATCCGGCGAGCCTAGATGCATGGCGGCGCTCGGACAAAGCGTTCTTCGGCCTGTTCTGGCGCGGCTCTCCGGCAGTCGCCTTCCAGACCATGACGCCGGAGGGCCCAATCGACTACGTGCCCGCGACCCCCGATCTCGATCCCGGCTACCACACCGGCCTGAGCCTGCTGGCCGCGATCCACGTAGCCGATGCTCTCGGGGCCAGCGCGCCGGCGACCGTGGCCACCTAGAACTATCTGCAACCGGTTGCAGGCTGATCAACAAGCCGCTACCTCCACGACGACAACCTCGGAACGCGAATGCAGATCACCATTCACCCCAGTAAGCTCGCACTTGGCGCCGCCGCGGCGCAGGAGGGCGCTGCGGCGATCAGGTCGGCGATCACGCGCGACGGTCGTGCCAACGTCGTTCTCGCCACCGGCGCAAGCCAGTTCGAGATGCTCGACGTCCTTGTGCGCGAGGATATCGATTGGTCCCGTGTCACCGCCTTCCACCTCGATGAATATGTCGGGCTTTCCGTCGCGCACCCAGCCAGCTTCCGCCGCTATCTCCAGGAGCGCGTCGTCGATCGCATTCCCACCCTTGGGGAGTTCGTCATGGTCAATGGCGACGCCCAGGACATCGAGGCTGAAGTTGCGCGCGTCAGCGCCCGCATCCGGGACCGCGAGATCGCCGTCTGCTTCGCCGGCGTCGGCGAGAACTGCCACCTCGCCTTCAACGATCCCCCGGCCGACTTCGAGACGACTGCGCCTTATCTGATCGTGAACCTCGACGAGGCCTGTCGCCGCCAGCAGCTGGGGGAGGGGTGGTTCGAAAGCTTCGAGGCCGTTCCGACCCGCGCCGTCTCGATGAGCATCCGGCAGATGATGAAGAGCAACAAGCTCGTCCTCGCCGTTTCCGACGAGCGCAAGGCCCTGGCCGTCAAGCACGCGCTCGAAGGGCCGGTTACGCCGCAGTATCCGGCCTCGATCGTCCAGCAACACCCCAACGTCAGCATCCATCTCGACGGAGCGGCGGCAAGCTTGCTGGAGCGCGCCACCGCAACGCGCTAGCGGCCGCTACCGGTAACGTCCGACGCTACTCCGCCGCTTCATCCTGCGCATCGAGCAGGAACACGCGTTCCAGCACGCGCCGGTAGGCGCGGTCGCCCTCGAGCTGCATGATGTCTTTCATATGCTCTCGCCAGCGCGTGATCGCCGGCGCCTCGGGCAGGCTGGTGTCGTAGGCAGCCGAGCGGATCGTATGGGCGAAGAGCAGCCCCGAATCCTCGTGAAAGTAGATCTCGTAGTAGACGATCCCCTGCGCCAGGAGCGCCTCGCGCATCTCGGGCCAGAGCGCGTCATGTCGGCGCCTGTACTCGGCCGCCATGCCCGGCTTGACCTTGAGGACGAAGGCGCCTGTCGCATTCGGATCGATGTGCATCTGCTGCCTTCCCCCTCATTGGGCTGCATGAACACGGCTTGCCAAAGGCGCAAACCGATGATTTGATCAAACATCAATAATCAAGAATTTCGCCGTCAACAAGCTTTGGGAGGAGGATCCATGAACACCAGGTTTTCGCGCCGGCAGGTGCTGGCATACGGCTCGTCGGCGCTCGCCGCTGGAGCCGTGATGGGGCCGTCGCTGGCCTTCGCGCAGCAGTCGCCCATCCGCATCGGCCCCGTTCTGGCGCCGACCCACCAGTTCCAGCTCGGACTGGAGCTTGCAGCTAAATCGGTCGCCGCGGCCACCGGAGATCGCGTCAAGATCGAGGTCTTCCCCTCTTCCCAGCTCGGCACCGAGCGCGACATGAACGTTGCGATTCGTACCGGCGGGATCGAGGGCACGCTGGCGTCACCAGGGGGCGCCA
>JAEZBF010000339.1 GCA_023427545.1 Pseudomonadota bacterium | reverse complement strand
CGGGCGGCGAGCAGCAGCGCGTCGGCTTGGCGCGCGCCATGGTCGCCCGGCCCAAGCTGCTGCTTGCGGACGAACCGACGGGCAACCTCGACCAGCAGACCGGCGCGACCGTCATCGAACTGATGTTCAACCTCGCGCGCCAGCAGCAGACGGCTGTGGTGCTCATTACCCACGATCCGGGCCTTGCCGCCCGTGCCGACCGGCTCTTCACAATGACCCGCGGCGTTCTCACCGAAGGTCCGGTGCACGCCTGATGGGCCCCTTCTGGCGCGCCGTACGTGTAGGCCTGCTCGACATGCGCGGCGACATGCGGCGCTTCGTGCTGCTCATCGCCTGCCTCGCCGTCGGCACCGCGCTGATCGCCGGCGTCAGCTCGGTTGCAGCCGCGATTACCGAAGCGGTGGACCGCGACGCCGCCCTGCTGATGGGCGGCGACATCGAAGCGACGCGCGCCGATCGTCCGGCAAACGCCGACGAGCTCGCCAAGCTCGGCGCCTTCGGCCAGATCGCGACCGTCATCGACACCAATGTGCGCGCCGAAAACGGTGCAAACGATGCGTTCGTCGACCTCATCGCCGCGGGCGAGAGCTATCCGCTCTTCGGCGAGGTCGACAGCCCGCAGATGCTCCCGGGCGACGTGCCCTTCGCGTTCCTCGGGTTCAACGATGGCGCGTTCGGTGCGCTGGTCAATCCGCTGATGCTCGATCAGCTCGGCGCTTCCATCGGCGACACGATCCAGATCGGAGGGTCGCCCTTCCAGGTGCGCGGTTTGCTGCGTGGCATCCCGGATGCACCCGTGCGCGGCTTCCGCCTCGGGCTGCCCGCCATGATCAGCACCCAAGGGCTCTCGACGCTGAGCGATTTTACCTCGCCGCTGCCGGGGCTGGGCAACACCTTCCGCTACAAGATCGATCTGGCCGGAGGTGACGCCGAAACGGGCAAAACTGCCGTCGAGGCGGCGCTCGCCGATGCCAGCTGGACGGTGCGTTCCGCCCGCGACGGGCTCGGCCCCATGGTGCGCTACTACGACCTGTTCATGCGCTTCCTGGTTGTCGTCGGCCTCGCCTCGCTGCTGATCGGCGGTGTCAGCGTGTGGACCGGTATCTCGGCCTACGTTGCCGAGCGTGCGCCGGTCATCGCCATCCTCCGCAGCATGGGCGGAAGTGGCGGGCGCGTCTTCATCCACTTCTTCGCCCAGGTGGCGGCACTCGCCGCTATCGGGGTCGGTATCGGCGTAGCCGTCGGCGCAAGCGTTGCCCTGCTCGCCTTGCCGGTGATCGGGGAAGCTGTAGGCGTCAGCCTGGCGCCAACGCTGCACGTCGGGCCACTGCTCGTTGCGGCCGGTGTTGGGTTGGTGACGGCCTTCGCCTTCTCCTACCTGCCGTTGCAGCAGGCGCAGTCAGTGAGCCCGGTTACCCTGTTTCGCGCGAAGGGGCTTGCGGCACCTCCGATAGACTGGCGCGCCCTGCTGACGTCGTTGCGCATCCTGCCGCTGATCGTAGCAGCGGCCCTGTTCTACTGGCTCGCGGTACTCACGGCGGGCGATCCGCTGCTCGTTGCGGCCTTTGCGCTTGCCGCCGCGATCTCTGGGGCGCTGTTCAGGCTTGCCCTGGCCGGCATGAGCTATGTCGTGTCGCGCCTGCCCGAGCCGCGCAGCCGCCTGCTCCGCCACGCGATCCGCGGCTTTTCCGGTGCCGGTTCGACGGCTCCGGCGGTCGTCGTCTCGATCGGCCTGGCGCTTGCCATGCTGGTCGTGGTCCTCGCGCTGCAGGTCAACCTGCGCAACGAATATCTCGGCGCCTCGGTATTCGACGCGCCCACCCTCGTCGCCTCGGACCTGTTCGAGGACGAGGTCGAGGGCCTGACGAAGCTGCGCGATCAGGGCGGCGACCTCACCGCGTTTACCTCGACGCCGATGCTGCGCGGCGCGGTCACTGCGGTGAACGGCACGCCTGTAGCGCAACTGCGTCCCCGCGGCCCCGAAGCGTCGTTCCTGCTCTCAGGCGAGGTGCCCCTCACCTATCGCAGTGTGCTCCCGGCGAGCTCCCGCGTTGTGGCGGGGCAATGGTGGGGCCCCGACTACAAGGGCCCGCCGCTGGTCTCGCTGCACGAGAGCCTGCGCTCGGGGCTGGGCGTCAACGTCGGCGACAAGCTGACCTTTGCCATCTTCGGCGACGAGATAACCGCCGAGGTCGCGAACTTCCGCGACTACTCCTGGCAGGGGGGCATCGATTTCCTCGCGACCTTCTCGCCGGGCGTGCTCGAGGCTTATCCCGCAACGCTTCTCGGCGCCGTCACCGCCGCGCGCGGCGGGGAGGAGGCGCTCGAGCGCGAGCTTGCCGACGCCTTCCCGGACGTGCGCTTCATCGCCATCGGCCAGACGCTCGAGCTGATCACCGCTGCGCTCAGCCAGCTTTCGTTGGCCGCAGCCTTGGTGGGCGGCCTCGCCGTCGGCAATGGGCTGCTAGTGCTGTTGGGCAGTCTGGCGACCGGGCGGCGGCAGCGCGAGGCGGATGCGCTGATCACAAAGGTGCTCGGCGCCAGCCGCTTCGATGTGCTGATGGTCGCCGTGATCCACTACCTGCTGCTCGCCGCCTTTGCGGCGCTGGTTGCCACGCCCATCGGCATCGCGCTGGCGTGGGTCCTGACCGGCGTCCTGCTGGATGTCGAGTTCACCATCGATCCCGGCACCCTGGCCGCAGTAGAAGTAGGTGCCGTGGTGATCACCGGTGTGCTCGGGGCCGCGACGATCCTGCGGGCGCTTCGCTCCCGCTCGGCGCTGTTCCTGCGCGAGCTCGCGACCGAGTAGGGACGCCCCCTACCCGGAGAGCGTCTGCACCTTGCGCATTGCCGGGAACTG
Organism: Pseudomonadota bacterium; assembly: GCA_023427545.1. Classification (GTDB taxonomy): domain Bacteria; phylum Pseudomonadota; class Alphaproteobacteria; order Rhizobiales; family Devosiaceae; genus JAEZBF01. The sequence goes on along the minus strand of JAEZBF010000339.1, from coordinate 92 downwards.
CCGTGCCCTGGTGATCAGGAGGAGCATCGTGCCGACGCCGCCAACGATGCCGGCGCCCACCGGGCCCAGCAGCGCAGCGACCATTCCGGACT
>JAEZBF010000298.1 GCA_023427545.1 Pseudomonadota bacterium | reverse complement strand
CGGCCTACGTCGCTGCGCTGGAAAAGCCGGGCGTCGAGATCATCCGCGATCGCGCGGTGCTGGCGGGTGCGAACACCGTGCGGCTGGTGAATGGCGGGCGTGAGCTGCACACGCGCTACGTGCTGGTCGCGACCGGCGGGCACCCGTTCAAACCCGACATCCCTGGGCGGGAGCTCGGCATCACCTCCAACGAGGCCTTCGACCTCAAGGCGCTGCCCAGGACCATTCTGATCGAAGGCGGCGGCTACGTGGCGGTCGAGTTCGCGACGATCTTCGCCGGCCTTGGGGTCGATACGACGCTCTGCTATCGCGGCGAGTGCATCCTGCGCGGCTTCGACGACGACCTGCGCAAGGGTCTGCAGATCGGGCTGGAGGAGCGCGGAGTGCGCTTCATCTACCAGACCAACGTGCTGGGGCTGAGCCGGGAGGGCGATGAGGTCGTCGCCCGTTTCTCGGACGGTGTCGAGGCGCCGTTCGGGCAGGTGATGTTCGCGACCGGGCGCTCGGGCAACGTCGATGGCCTCGGACTGGAAGAGGCGGGCGTCGAGCTGACCGCGCACCGGCATATCGCCGTGGACGAATACTCGCGCACCTCCAACCGCACGATCTACGCCGTGGGCGACGTCACCGGGCGCGCGGCCCTGACGCCGGTCGCGATCCGCGATGGGGCGGCGTTCGCCGAGACCGTGTTCAACAACAACCCGGTGGCCGTCAACCATTCGCTGATCGGCACGGCGGTCTTCGCCGAGCCCGAGCTGGGCACCATCGGGCTGACCGAAACCGAGGCGGCAACGCACGGTGACATTGACGTCTACGTCACCCGCTTCCGCCCGATGATCAACACGCTCTCGACGCGCACCGAGCGGATGATGCTCAAGCTGATCACCGAGCACGGCGGGGGCAGGGTGCTGGGCGTCCACATCCTCGGGCCAGGCGCGGCCGAGATGATCCAGATGGTCGCAATCGCCATGGGCATGGGCGCGACCAAGGTCGACTTCGACCGCACCTGGGCAATGCATCCGACGGCCGGCGAGGAGCTCGTGACCTTCAAGGCCCCGAGCTACGTCTACCGCGGCGGCGTCAAGCAGTAGCTATTCGGCTGCGACCATCGGCTTGGGTTGAACCTGGAGCAGGTCTGCGCGTAGACGGACCTGCGCGAGGTCGTGGTTTCCTTGCATCGTCAGCCATAGCCGCGCGGTGCCACCCAGCCCCAGTTCCAGTCGGAGCGCCATCTCTGCTGTGACGGCACTCTTGCCCGCGATGATGTTGTGTAACTGCTGCCTGCTGACCCCGAGACGCTTTGCGGCCTCGGACACGGAGAGGCCAAGCTCTTCGAGCTCGTTCTTGATGACAAAGCCGGGATGCGCAGGGAACCCGATGTCGGTCATGCATGTCCTCTGTGGTAATCCACCAAGTCTATATCGAAGGCATGGCCATCCTCGTACCGGAAGACCACTCGCCAGTTTCCCCTCACACGAACCGACCAGAGACCAGCCCGGTTGCCGGAAAGCTCATGCAAATTGTAGGTCGGCAACGACAGATCCTCCAAGGTACCAGAAGCCTCCAGCACCGTGAGTATCGCGAGCAGGCGATCGGCATGTTCGGCGTTGATGCCGCGCGCGTCGCCCGTCTCGAGCAGCCGCCGCAGTCCCTTGTGGCGGAAGCTGCCGATCATGGCCGTACTGTAAACTGTCGCTTGACAGGTTTCAATGGTGCCGTCCTTGGCAGGAGTGCCGGAGCCTGCTATCCCGCGCCAAAGTGAGGTGAGTGAAGCCCATGAGTACCTGGACGCCCCAGAGCTGGCGCGAGAAGCCGATTTCGCAGGTGCCGCACTATCCGGATGCGGCGGCGCTGGAAGCGGCGGAGACCCAGCTGCGCAAGTTCCCGCCGCTGGTCTTTGCCGGCGAGGCGCGGGAGCTCAAGGCGCACCTGGCGGACGTGGCGCGGGGTGAGGCGTTCCTGCTGCAGGGCGGCGATTGCGCCGAGAGCTTTGCCGAACACGGTGCGGACCATATCCGCGACTTCTTCCGCGTCTTCCTGCAGATGGCGGTGGTGCTGACCCACGGCGCGAGCAAGCCGGTGGTCAAGGTCGGCCGCATTGCCGGCCAGTTCGCCAAGCCGCGCTCGGCCGATACCGAGACGATCGACGGGGTGACGCTGCCGAGCTATCGCGGCGACATTATCAACGACATCGACTTCACGCCCGAGGCGCGCACGCCAAATCCGCAGCGGCTGCTCGAGGCCTACCGGCAATCGGCGGCGACGCTCAACCTGCTGCGGGCGTTCGCAACCGGCGGCTATGCCGACCTGACCCGCGTCCACGAGTGGACGATGGGCTTCATGAAGGGCTCCAACGCCTACCCGCGCTTCGAGGAGCTGGCGCACAAAATCGACGATGCGATCGACTTCATGCGCGCGCTGGGCCTGAACCCGGACAATACGCCGGCGCTGCGCGAGACCAAGTTCTACACCAGCCACGAAGCGCTGCTGCTGGGCTTCGAGGAGGCGCTGACCCGCCGCGACTCGATCACCGGCGACTTCTACGCCACCTCGGGCCACATGCTGTGGATCGGCGACCGCACGCGGCAGCCGGAGGGCGCGCACGTCGAATACTTCTCGGGCATCAAGAATCCGATCGGCATCAAGTGCGGACCGGGGCTTTCGACCGACGATCTCATTCGCCTGCTCGACCAGCTCAACCCCAACGACGAGCCGGGCCGGATCACCCTGATCGCCCGCTGCGGCGCGGACAAGATCGAGGAGCACCTGCCGCGCTTCATCCAGGCGGTGCAGCGCGCCGGCCGGACGGTCGTATGGTGCTCCGACCCGATGCACGGCAACACCATCAAGGCCTCGTCCGGGTACAAGACCCGCGCCTTCGACAAGGTGATGAGCGAGGTCCGCAGCTTCTTTGAGATCCACCGCAGCATGGGCACGTATGCCGGCGGCGTCCACGTCGAGATGACCGGCGACGACGTCACCGAATGTGTCGGCGGCGCTTCGGCGGTGACCGAAGCGAGCCTCAAGGACCGCTACCACACCTATTGCGATCCCCGGCTCAATGCATCCCAGGCGCTCGAGCTGGCGTTCCTAGTCGCCGAGGAAGTGCGGGCGCAGCGGCCGGCGCGCGAGGCCCGCCGGGCCGGCATGTAGCGAAAGTGCTTCCCCTTTGCGGGGACGGGCACTAAGTCTCGGCGCGTTTCGGCAAGGCAGGAACCGACGTGACCGACAGACTTCGCATTGCGCTGGCGCAGCTCAATCCCACGGTCGGCGCGCTCAAGGCCAACCTCGAACTGGGTAAGAAGGCGGTGGCCGACGCCGTCGCGGCCGAGGCCGATATCCTCATGTTCCCCGAGCTGTTCCTCACGGGCTATTTCCCCGAGGACCTGCTGTTCCGCAAGCAGTTCGTCGACGATGCGATCGCGGCCGCGCGGGAGCTTTGCGCCGCGACGGCGGGAACCAAGGTCAGCCTGATCCTGCCAACGATCTGGCAGGACGAGGTGGGGCTGCGCAACGCCATCGTGCTCGCCGAGGATGGCGAGATCGTCGCGCGCCGGTTCAAGCGCGAGCTGCCGAACACCGACGTTTTCTATGAGAAGCGCTACTTCACCCCCGGCGATCTGGCGGAGCCGCTCACTATCAAGGGCGTGACGATCGGCGTGCCGATCTGCGAGGACATCTGGCACTCGACGGTGTGCGCGCACCTCGTCGACCAGGGCGCGCGCATCCTGCTCTGCCCCAACGGCTCGCCGTACTGGAAGAACAAGCAGCACCGCCGCAAGGAGCTGGTCAGGGCGCGGGTCTTCGAGGACAACGTACCCATGCTCTACCTCAACCAGGTGGGCGGGCAGGACGAGCTGGTCTACGACGGCGCTTCGTTCGCGATCGAGCCGGGCAACAAGCTGGCGTTCCAGGGCAAGTCGTTTGCGGAAGACTTCATCGTCTCGGACTGGGCGCGGACGGAAGCGGGCTGGCGCTGCGTTTCGGGCGTAGTGACGGAGCTGCCGAGCGTCGAGGAGGCGCCGTGGGCGGCCTGTGTCCTGGGGCTCAAGGACTACGTCAAGAAGAACGGCTTCAAGTCGGTGGTGCTGGGGCTCTCGGGCGGCTTCGACAGTGCGGTGGTGGCGGCGATCGCATGCGATGCGCTGGGTCCTGAGAACGTCCACTGCATCATGCTGCCCTACCGCTATACCTCGATGGAGAGCCTGCGCGACGCCGAGGACTGCGCCAAGCGGCTGGGCGTGCGCTACGACGTGGTGTCGATCGGCACGCCCGTCGATGGCGTCAACCAGGAGCTGGCGGAACTCTTTGCCGGCCGCGCTCCCGACATCGCCGAGGAGAACATCCAGAGCCGCATGCGCGGGCTGGTGCTGATGGCCGTCTCCAACAAGCTGGGCTCGCTGCTCGTCACCACCGGCAACAAGTCGGAAATGGCCGTCGGCTACGCGACGATCTACGGCGACATGAACGGCGGGTTCAACCCGATCAAGGACATGCTCAAGATGCAGGTCTATGCGCTGGCGGCCTGGCGCAACAGCCATCTGCCGGCGGGCAGCCTGCTGCAGAAGACCGACGTGATCCCGCAGGCGATCATCGACAAGGCGCCCAGCGCCGAGCTCCGGCCCGACCAGAAGGACCAGGACAGCCTGCCGCCCTATCCTGTGCTGGACGCCATCCTTGCCGCGCTGTTCGAGGACGAGCTGCCGGTCTCCGAGGTGGTCAAGCAGGGTTACGACCGCGCGCTGGTCAAGCGGATCGAGAAGATGGTCTACATCGCCGAATACAAGCGCCGGCAGGCGGCCCCGGGGGTCAAGCTCTCGCACCGCGCCTTCGGGCTTGGCCGGAAGTACCCGATCACCAACGGCTATCGCGATGAGTCGGGGGCCGAGCTCGACGAGGATCAGCGCAAGGGCGTGCTGTGACTGTCGTCGTCCGCTATGCGCCGGCGCCCACGGGGCGGCTTCATCTCGGCAATGCTAGGCCCGCGCTGCTCAACTGGCTCTACGCCCGCAAGCATGGCGGCACCTACATCCTCAGGCTCGACGATACCGACCAGGCGCGTTCGACCGCCGAGTTCGAGCTCGGCATCATCGAGGATCTCCGCTGGCTCGGGATCGAGCCCGACCTCATCGTCCGCCAGTCGGACCGGACGGCGCTCTACGATGCGGCCCGCGACCGGCTGATCGCGTCGCACCGGCTTTACCGCGCGTACGAGAACGAGAACGAGCTCGACCGCAAACGCATGCGTGCCCGCGCCGCCGGCAAGCCACCGATCTACGACCGCGCGGCGCTGTCGCTGACCGAGGACCAGGTGCGGCGCTACCGGGCGGAGGGGCGCGAGCCGCACTGGCGGTTCAAGCTCGACGGCAAGCCGGTGACCTTCACCGACCTCATCAGGGCCGAGCAGACGGTCAACACCGCCTCGATGTCGGATCCCGTGCTGGTGCGCGAGGACGGCACCTACCTCTACACGCTGCCCTCGGTGGTCGATGACATCGAGCTCGGCGTCACCCACGTCATCCGCGGCGAGGACCATGTGTCCAATACCGGCACGCAGATCGAGGTCCTGGAGGCGCTCGGTGCGACGCCGCCGGTCTTTGCCCACGCCAACCTGCTGATGGGACCCTCGGGGGAGGGGCTGAGCAAGCGGCTCGGCTCGCTGTCCCTGGCCGAGCTGCGGGCGCAGGGCTACGAACCGATGGCGGTCGCGATCCTCGCGGTGCTGACGGGGACGAGCCTGCCGATCGAGCCCTATCCGAACCTGGACGCACTGGCGAGGGCGCTGGAGTTCTCCATGATCTCGCACGGGCCGGCGCGGTTCGACCCGGCCGAGCTGGATACCCTCAACGCCCGCATGCTGCACCAGATGACCTACGAGGCGGCACGCCCGCGGCTCGAGGCGCTTGGGGTGGCGGACGAGCGGCTGTGGCTGACGCTGCGCGAGAACCTCATGCGCTTCAACGACATCACCGAGTGGGCGAAACTGATCTCAGGGCCGGTGACGCCAGTGATTGCCCCGGAGGACGCCGAGTTCATCGCCAGCGCGCGCGAGCTGCTGCCGGCCGAGCCATGGGACGAGGGCACCTGGGCGGCGTGGACGAATGCGCTGAAAGAGCGGACGGGCAGGAAGGGCAAGGCGCTGTTTATGCCGCTGCGGCTGGCGCTGACGGGGCGGCACGATGGCCCCGAGCTCAAGTCCCTGCTTGTGCTGTTGGGGCGTAGGGCGTGTCTGGACCGACTACCCTGACCGTCTTGTCGCCGAACTTGACGATCCGCTCCTCGGGCACGGCCGCGACCGGCGCGACCGGAACGGGCGCGGGCGCTTCGCCCGGCGCTGGCGGCCGGCGCCGGGGCAGAGGAATGGCCACGTAGTTGGCGACCTCAGTCGGCGGCGCCTCGGCGACGGTCGCGGGCCGGCGCGGATCGCGCATGGGCAGCGGAAAACTCTGCTCGCCGAACTGGATCACCGCCCGGGACTGGCCGGCGCCGTTGTCGGCAAGGTTGATGGACCCGTAGTTCACCGGCGCCTTGCAGGCAACGTTGGGGTCGTACTCCTTGCGATAGCGGAAAGCATTGGGCAGGCTCGAATAGGGCGCGCCCGAGAGCGAGACCATCTGCTCGGGCTCCTGGCCGGGATTGTTGTAGTAGAAGAGCTCGACCTCAGTGCCCGGACACTGCGCCTGGCATTGCTGTGCGTCGTTGCCGGCGTACTCGGGCAGGGTGGCGTAGCTGACCGGCCAGTAGTAGCCGTCTGCGAGGCGCACGCAGACCGTCCGCACGGTCTGGTATCCGCCACCGTAGTCGTAATCGTAATATTCGTCGTCGCGAACTTCCTCGCCGCCGAACATGTCGAAGAGCTGGTCGAAGAGGTTGCCGCGACGCGGCTGCTGGCCCTGGGTGACGCGGGCGGTGCTGCCGCCGCCGCAATCGAAGCGGGCGATTTCCTGCAGCACGGCTTCTCGCTGCTGGGACAGGGCATCGCCGGTGCGCAGGTTGCGCTCGAGGTCGGCAATCTGCGCCCGGCCCTGGGTGATCTGGCGCGCCAGCGCACGGCATTGCGAGTTGAGCGGGCGGCCTGCCTTGGCGTCGGCATTGCAGCCCTGCCGGACGTAGCGGCTTTCGATCTGCTGCTCCTGGCGCTGTGCCGCCTTGAGCTCGCTGTTGGCCGATTGCGCGCTGCGGAAGGCGGGGTTTCGCTCAAGGGTGCGGAGCGTGTTGTAAAGGCTCTGGCAGCGCGCCGACTGCGCATAGCTGTCCGAGACGCCCCCGATGACGAGGGCGATCAGCGCCAGCAGCAGGACGCCGGCGCGCTCGATCATCCTCGCGGGGTTCATCATGTATGCACTTCCGGCTCGCGACCCTGGCTACGTTGGCAATATGCCAAAAGCACGGCCATTGCGATAAGGATAGCGCGCGGCGCGCACAAAGCACGCAAGGTAACGAGCTGCAGAGGACCTTTTCGCGACCATGAAGCTGGCAACGCTGAGGAACGGCCGCCCCGACGGTCAGCTGGTGGTCGTCTCGAGCGATCTCGCCAACTACGTCTCGGCCGGACGGATCGCCCCGACGCTGCAGGCGGCGCTCGACAACTGGGCGACGGCACGGCCGGCCCTGGCGGAGCTGTCCGAAGCGCTGAATGGCGGCCGCATCGCGGCGCAGCCGTTCGATACGTCGCAGGCCATGGCGCCGCTGCCGCGGGCGTTCCAGTGGATCGATGGGGCGGGCTATCTCGGCCATCTCGAGCGCGTCCGCAGCCTCAACGGCACGCCGGACATCGAGCTGCAGCCCACCCGTCCGCTGCTCTACCAGGGCGGCTCCGATAGTTTGTCGGGACCAACCGACCCCATCGTCGTACCCGATGACGGCCTGGCGGTCGACTTTGAAGCCGAGGTCGCGGCGATCATCGGCCCGGTGCCGATGCGCGCCAACAAGGCCGAAGCGAGCGCCGCGATCCGGCTGCTGACGGTGTGCAACGACGTGTCGCTGCGCCGGCTGGTCGCCGACGACCTGCAGCAGGGCTTCGGCTTCTTCCATGCCAAGCCGTCGACTTCGTTCGCGCCCGTTGTCACGACGCCCGACGAGCTCGGCGAATGGTGGGCCAACGACAAGCTGTCGCTGCGCGTGCAGGCGAGCGTCAACGGCAAGCTCTACGGCCAGCCGAACGCCGGGGTTGGCATGCAGTTCGATTTCGCCGACCTGATCGTCGCCGCGAGCCAGACGCGCCAGCTCGGCACCGGCACGATCATCGGCTCGGGCACCATCGCCAACCGGCACGAGGAGACGCTGCCGCTCAAGAAGGACGGCATCGGCTTTGCCTGCATCGCCGAGGCGCGTACCATGGAAAAGCAGAAGTACGGCCGCGCCCGAACGCCCTTCCTCAAGGCCGGCGACCGCCTGCAGATCGCGGCTGTCGACGAGGCGGAGCGGCCGGTTTTCGGCGCGATCGACCAGGTCGTCTCGATCCTGCAGCGCGGTTAGGGACGCGCTCTGGCGCGGCCCAAAACTTCATGGTTAGCTTTGCCCGTTGGGCAGACTCGGGGAGAACGCCATGAAGATCGCAACCCTCCTTGGCGGTGCGCTGGCGGCCATCGCTCTGAACGCCGCGATGCCGGGCCATGCGGCGACCTGGCCGCCCCTGAACCTGACTCCCTTCACCGATGCCTGCCATGCCCATCCCGGGCTGCAGAGCATGGTCGCCAACCAGCCGGACACCGGTACGCCGGCGATCGACCGGCTCTGCGGCTGCTTCGCCGGCAAGCTGGAGGACGCCAGCGTGAGCCAGTCGGACGCCGACATGCTGACGCGCGACCTGCTCGGCACCGTCAGTGACAGCGAGCGGCAGGCCTATGCGACCTACGAGGACCTCTCGAGCTTTGCCAGCACCTCGCTCGATGCATGCATGGCGAGCCTGAGCACTCCCGCGGCGGCCGAGCCCGCGCCCGAGCCGGAAGCCGCCGCCGTCGCGCCCGTGCCCGCACCCCAGCGCGCTCCCGAACCTCTGCCGCCCAGCGCAGCCG
>JAEZBF010000282.1 GCA_023427545.1 Pseudomonadota bacterium | reverse complement strand
CGCCGCGGGTGAACGCCAGCGGCGCAACCCCGGTCGCAAGGATGCCGGCAAGGCCGGTCTTGAGCACGGTACGCCGGCTCGTAACCTTAGAGATGGTCATTAGCTCCTCCATGGTGCGGGAGGCCGGTGCATGGCCGGCACACCTACCGCGGCGGCGAGGATGCGTGTCCCAGACAACGGGTTCAACATCTCATTGGGTTTGCATGCATATTTTGTAAATGCTTGTGCTGAATTCCCGCTGTTGCTGTAAATACGTTGACAAAACCGGCTCCCGCGAGGGACCAATCAGGCTCGGGTCAGGCCTCAGGAGAGCCATGCGCGCACCGATCGGCATCCGGATCAGCGCCCGCCGCCGAGCCATCGGCCTCGGCCAGGCCGAGCTCGCCCGCCGCGCCGGAATCTCGCCGAGCTATCTCAACCTCATCGAGAACAACAAGCGCGACGTCGGTGGCGCGCTGCTGCTGCGGATCGCTGCCCAGCTGCAGCTCGAGATCGGCGAGCTCACGGGCGAAGCCGAGCACCGGCTGATCGCCGATCTCGAGGAGGCCTTTGCCGATCCGGTGCTCGCCAGCGTGCAGCTCGGACCGGCCGCCGCCCGCGACCTCGTCGCGCAGCAGCCCGCCGTGGCCTCCGCCATCGCCCGGCTGCACCGTGGCTACCAGGACGCGCTGGCGAGCGCCGACGACTACGCCAACCGCCTGCGCTCGGACCCGCTGTTCAGCCAGCTGCTCTATCGCATCCTTTCGGGCATTACGGCGATGCGCTCGGGTGCGGAAATCCTCGAGGAGCACGCCGATCTCGACGAGGTCGAGCGCCGGCGCTTCCGCGCGACCATCACCCGGGAGGCGCGCCAGCTCTCGGACGAAATCCGCAACCTCATCGGCCAGTTCGACCGCGAGGCCGAGGGGCGGCGCGCGCTCACGCCGATCCGCGAGCTCGACGATCTGATCTTCGAGCGTGACAACTATTTCCCCGCCCTCGAGGATGCCGCGAGCGCGCTTCGCGCCGAAATCGAGCAGCACGGGCCTTTCGGCGAGGCCGCGCTTGTTCTTGCCCTTGCGGAGCGCTTCTCCGTCACCGTCACCCGCAGCGCCGCCCGCGAAGTCGATGCGCTGGGCTTTCCCGGCCAGTACCACTTCCACGCCGACAGCCGCGTCATGTGGTTCCAGACCAGCGCCATCGCCGCGACCCGGCAGTTCCAGCTCACCCGCCTCTACGGCGAGCTCGCCGCCGCGGGAACCATCGAACACGAGATGGCGACGCCGCTGCTCTCGTCCGAGACGTCGCGGCGGCTCGCCTTCCGAGCGCTCGGCTCTTATCTCGCCGGCGCGGTGATCTTCCCCTACGACCGCTTCCTCACCGACGCCGAGCGCGAGCGCTACGACATCGAGTCCCTGCGCCAGCTTTATACCGCGAGCTTCGAGCAGATCGCGCACCGCCTCGTCACCCTGCGCCGCCCCGGTGCCGAGGGCGTGCCCTTCGGCTTCCTGCGCTCCGATCCCGCCGGCCGGCTCACCAAGCACTTCCCGCTGCCCGGCCTGCTGCTGCCCAACAGCGGCCACGCCTGTCCCCTCTGGGCAATCTACGGCGCCTTCCGCACGCCCGACGCGCTGGTGCGGCAGGTCGTGCGCTTCACCGACGGCTCGCGCTATCTCTTCCTCGCCAAGGCCGGAACGCGGCGCGCCGCCAGCCACCGCGAGCCGACCGTTCCCACCGCGGTCATGCTGGCGTGTAACGTCCTCCACGCCGACCGCACCGTCTATGCGCTGGGCCTCGACCTCAGCGACGAAGCCGCCGACGTGCCGGTCGGACCCGCCTGCCGGCTCTGCACGCGGCGCGACTGCCCGGTCCGGCAGGAGGAGGCCCCCGCTCCAGGCGGCGGCGATGCTGCCGTGCGCGCGCCGCTGGTGCCACGCGGCTTTTGACCGGTTGCCTCAATTGCGGTTTACTGCCGCTCGGGGGGACGATGGCAATCGACGTACTCATTGCCGAAGATGAGCCGAGCATTCTGGAGTCGCTCGACTTCATCCTGCGCCGTGCAGGCTGGTCGATCAGCGCCGTCAGCGACGGCGAGGCGGCGCTCAATGCGGTTCGCCGCCTGCAACCGCGGCTCGTCGTGCTCGACCTCATGCTGCCCAAGCGCTCGGGGTTCGACGTGCTCAAGCAGATCCGCGCCGACCGCGACACCAGTACGCTGCCGGTGCTGATCCTCACCGCACGGGGCCAGCAGCAGGACCGCCGCGTTGCGCTCGAGCTCGGCGCCAGCGGCTTTGTCACCAAGCCCTACGCCAACGCCGAAGTGGTGGGCGAGGTCCGCCGTCTGTTGGGAGAGGCGGTGGGCTGAGATGGAGCCGCGCAAGCTCCCCAGCGTCGCAATGGTGATGACGGTCTTCGGCGCGATGCTGTTCATGCCGCCGCTGGTGCTGCTGTTCAACGGCCCGGTGCGCTGGTTCGGCATCCCTTCGGAAGTGCTCTATCTCTTCATCGTCTGGTTCGTGCTGGTCGCCGGCACCGCGCTGATCTCCCACCGCCTGCCGCGAGCGTCCGTCCCCACCGAGGACGGCGAGGGCGAGCCCTGATGCTTGCGCCCGACCTCATCATCGCAATCGCGATCGGCTATGTCGGGCTGCTCTTCCTCATCGCCTATGCGGGCGACCGCCGGGCCCGCCGCGGCAAGGGCAGCCTGCTCCGCTCGCCGCTGATCTACACGCTCGCCATCTCGGTCTACTGCACGAGCTGGACGTTCTACGGCGCGGTCGGTTCGGCCGCGCGCAATGGCCTCGAATACCTCGCCATCTACCTCGGTCCGACCCTGGTCTTCGTCGGCTGGTGGTTCGTTCTGCGCAAGCTCGTCCGCATCGCGCACAACCAGCGCATCACCTCGATCGCCGACCTGCTGTCGTCCCGGTTCGGCAAGTCGAGCCCGCTGGCGGTCCTCGTCACCGTCATCGCGGTGATCGGGATCGCCCCCTACATCGCGCTCCAGCTCAAGGCGGTGACCTCCTCGATCCAGGCGATCGCCGGCGGCGGCGGGAGCTTCGCCGGTGCCGACGAGGTCGCCCTCGCGCTCGCCGTCGCCGCCGCCATGGCGCTGTTCACCATCCTCTTCGGCACCCGCAATCTCGATGCCAAGGAGCAGCACCACGGGGTGGTTGCCGCCATCGCCTTCGAGGCGGTGATCAAGCTCGCCGCCCTGCTCGCGGTTGGCACCTTCGTGATCTATGCCGGGGGCGGGCTCGAAGCGATTTTCTCCCGTGCCGCGAGCCAGGGCGTCGACATCTATTCCTCGGACGTCTTCGGCAACCGCTGGATCGCGATGAACGTGCTCTCGGTCGCGGCGATCATCTGCCTGCCCCGCCAGTTCCAGATCACGGTGGTCGAAAACTCCGACGAGAACCACCTGCGCACCGCCGCCTGGGCCTTCCCGGCCTACCTGCTGCTGATGAGCCTATTTACCCTGCCCATCGCGCTCTTCGGCCTGAGCTCGATGCCGGCCAATGCCAACCCCGACATGTACGTGCTGACCCTGCCGCTCGCTGCCGGTCAGCAGGGGCTGGCGCTGCTCGCTTTCATCGGCGGCTTCTCGTCGGCAACCTCGATGATCATCGTCGAAGCGATCGCGCTCTCGATCATGGTCTCCAACCACATCGTGATGCCCATCGTGCTGCGCACGACCGGCGGGCTGAGCCGGGGCGACGGCCAGGGCGTGAGCCGGCTGCTGCTCAATTCACGCCGCCTATCGATCGGCCTCATCCTGTTCCTGGGCTTCTTCTACTTCTATCTCACCCGCCATTCCGACGCGCTGGCACCGATCGGGCTGATTTCGTTCGCCGGCGTTGCGCAGTTCCTGCCCGCGATCATAGCCGCCCTGTTCTGGCGCGAGGCCTCGGTGCGCGGCGCGATCGCAGCCGTCGCCATCGGCTTTCTCGTCTGGGCCTGGTCGAGCTTCCTGCCTAGCTTCGAGAGCTCCTCTCCCGCCGTCGCCCGGCTCATGGCGGAGGGGCCCTGGAGCATCAGCTGGCTCAGGCCGCAGGCGCTGTTCGGGCTCACCGGCCTCGATCCTCTCGTCCACTCGGTGTTCTGGAGCCTCTTTCTCAACTGCGGCACCCTCGTTGTTGTCTCGCTGCTCACCAGCCAGTCTGCCCTCGAGCGGCTGCAGGCGACCCTTTTCGTCGACGCGTTCCGGCGCACTGGCCGGTCGGATCCCAACTTCATCCGCGGCTCCGCCCCGGCGACCGATCTCTTCTTCGTTGCCCAGCGCGTGCTCGGCGCCGAACGCGCCGCCACGCTCTTTTCAGGCCTGCCGCGCCCCGACAGCGCGCCGACCCCCGAGTTCATCGGCCGCCTGGAGCGCGAGCTCGCCGGCTCGATCGGCGCCGCCTCGGCGCACGTCATGCTCAGCAAGGTCGTCTCGGGCGAGGAGGTCTCCCTCGAAGAGGTCATGCAAATGGCCGACGAGACCCAGCAGGTGATCGAATATTCCCAGCAGCTCGAGCGCACCTCGTCGGAGCTCCGCGAGACCGCGGAAAAGCTCGAAGCCGCCAACGTCCAGCTCCGCGCCGTCGACCAGCAGAAGGACGATTTCCTCAGCCAGGTCAGTCACGAAGTCCGCACGCCGATGACAGCGATCCGCTCGTTCTCGGAAATCCTGCTCGACGACGACGCGCTCGCCCCCGCCGAAAAGCAGCGCTTCATCACCACCATCCACGACGAAAG
>JAEZBF010000262.1 GCA_023427545.1 Pseudomonadota bacterium | reverse complement strand
GACCGCCTCGACCGCCTTGCGGATCCGCTCCTGGTTCTGGGGCTTGCGCGACTCGTCGTACAGCTTCTTGGCGACGCCGGCCAGCGCCACTCCTCGCATCAGCTTCATGGGAGAACAGTGCCCGATGTGCCCGAGGTTCAGTCGGGAGCGGGGGCCACGGTGCGGGAGGAGCGAGTGGCGCCGACGGAGGCGATGACGACGAAGGCCATGGCCAGCCACTGCTCGCCGGTGAGGAACTCCTCGAGCACGAGGATGCCCGCGAGCGCGGCGGCGGCGGGCTCGAGGCTCATCAGGATCGAGAAGACCGACGGCCTGAGCGATCGGAGCGCGACCAGCTCGAAGGAGTAGGGGATGAGCGAGGACAGCAGGCCGACCAGCGCGCCGAACATCAGGATGCGCGGGTCGAGCAGGTCCGAACCACCCGTCCCGATCGCGCCGGGCAGGATCAGCAGCGCCGCGACGACCGAGGCGACGGCGAGGCCGTCGAAGCCGGGCCACCGTCGTCCGGTCTGAGCGCTCAGAAGGATGTACGCCGCCCAGCACGCTCCGGCGAGCAGGGCGAAGAGCACCCCGGGGAGGTTGAGGTCCCCGCCGCCCGACCACCCGAGCACCGCGACGCCGGTGCCGGCGAGGACGACCCACAGCAGGTCGCGCGGGCGCCGCGAGCCGACGACCGCCAGCGAGAGGGGACCCAGGAACTCCAGGGTCACCGCGATGCCGAGCGGGATGCGCGCGAACGCCTGGTAGAACGACCAGTTCATCAGACCCAGCGTGGCGCCGAACGCGAGCACGACGTACCAGTCCTGGCGCGTGCGGCCGCGCAGCACCGGCCGGGCGATGAGGACCAGCACGAGCGCGCTCGTGCCCAGGCGCAGGAAGACGAGCGCGGTGGGAGAGACCTCGTCGAAGATCGACTTGGCGACGCTCGCGCCGAACTGGACCGACAGGATGCCCGCCAGCACCAGCCACACGGGAGAAATCAGCGGCAGCGATGACTTCCGGTCGGGCACCGGGTCAGAGTAGAAGAGAGCCCGGGAGCTTCAGGAGGCAGGCATGTCCGACACGACCGTGTTCGCCAGGACGATGGTGATGGTGGGGACGCGCAAGGGCCTGTGGCTCGGCACGTCCGACGAGGCGCGCGAGGAGTGGGAGTTCACCGGCCCGCACTTCGACATGGAGGAGGTCTACTCCTGCCTGGTCGACACCCGGGGCGGCACGCCCCGGCTGCTCGCCGGCACCTCGTCACCGTGGCTCGGCCCGCAGGTCCAGCGCTCGGACGACCTCGGCGCGACCTGGCAGGAGACGCCGAACGGCGCGGTGCGTTTCCCCGACGACGTGGACGCAGCCGTCGAACGGATCTGGCAGCTGGTGCCCGGCTGCGAGGACGGCGTCGTCTTCGCCGGCACCGAGCCCGGCGCGGTCTGGCGCTCGACCGACCGCGGCGAGACCTTCACGCTGGAGCGTGCGCTCTGGGACCACCCGCACCGGCCCGAGTGGAACGCCGGCTTCGGCGGGCAGGCCTTCCACACGATCCTCCCGCACCCGGCCGACCCGCAGTCGGTGACGGCCGCGCTCAGCACCGGCGGGGTCTACCAGACCAGCGACGGCGGCCGCAGCTGGGAGCCGCGCAACCAGGGGATCCGGGCGGAGTTCCTGCCCGAGGGGCAGCAGTACCCCGAGTTCGGGCAGTGCGTGCACAAGGTGACCCGGCACCCGTCCCGCCCCGAGCGGCTCTACCTCCAGAACCACGGCGGGGTCTACCGCTCCGACGACCACGGCGCCCACTGGACCTACATCGCCGACGGTCTGCCGGCCGACTTCGGCTTCCCGATCGTCGTGCACCCGCACGAGCCCGACACCGTCTTCGTCTTCCCGATCAGCGGCGGCGACGGTCGCTACCCACCGGAGGCCAAGGCCCGGGTCTGGCGCTCCCGCGACGCCGGCGAGACCTGGGAGGAGCTCGGCGACGGGCTGCCCGACCGGTTCTACGTCGCCGTGATGCGCGACGCCATGTGCGTCGACGACCACGACCGTGCCGGCCTCTACTTCGGCGCGCGCAACGGGGCGGTCTGGGCCTCGGCCGACGAGGGCGCCACCTGGCGCCAGGTCGTCGCCGACCTGCCCGACGTGATGTGCGTGCGGGCGGCCCGGATCTGAGCTGCTACCCCTGGGGCGCGTGCGTGCCGAGCGGCGGCGGGTCGATTCCGATGATCGGCAGCTCGCCGGTGCCGTCCAGGTCCTCGGGGAAGTGGATCGGCTCGGGGACGCCGGCGGTGATGGTGCTGCCGTCCGCGCGCCGGCCGCCGAGGATCGGGCGGTCACCGAGGAGGCCGTCGATGCGGTCACCCTGGTCGGGCAGCGTCACCTCGACCGGCGCGCCGGGTCGCACGACGTACGACTCGCCGCGGACGGTGATCGGCACCTCGCCCTCCCCGGCGTCGACCGAGAGCACGAGCCGGTCCTGTGAGAGGTCGACGAGCACGCGGGTGCCGCGCCAGGTCAGGCGGTAGCGCAGCCCCTCCCACGTGGCGGGGAGGCGCGGATCGAAGCTGAGCTCGCCGTCGTAGTCGCGCATGCCGCCGAAGCCGTAGACCAGCGCGCTCCACACGCCTCCGGTCGAGGCGACGTGGAGGCCGTCGACGGTGTTGCCGTGGAGGTCCATCAGGTCGACGTAGAGCGCTTGGTGGAAGTAGTCGAGGGCGACCTCGTGGTAGCCAACCTCCGCGGCGACGACCGACTGCACGACCGCCGACAGGGTGGAGTCGCCGGTGGTGATCGGGTCGTAGTACTCGAAGTCGGCGCGCTTCTCCTCGCGGGTGAAGCGGTCGCCCTGGAGGAACAGCGCGAGCACGACGTCGGCCTGCTTGAGCACCTGGAACCGGTAGATCACCAGCGGGTGGTAGTGCAGCAGCAGCGGCCGCAGCTCGTCCGG
>JAEZBF010000135.1 GCA_023427545.1 Pseudomonadota bacterium | reverse complement strand
CTATAGACGCTGTCGCGCTCGAGGACCTCCCCGCTTACGACGTCGTAGCGGCCCCACCACTCGCCGGGATCGCCTTGGCAGGCATATAGCCGCTCGGCGCACGACTGCGCGGCCATCAGGGCATCCTCGTCGTCTTGCGCATAAGAAAAGCGCGAGAGTGCCTGGATAGCGTGCACCTGATCGGCAAAACTGGCGGAGCGGGGGCGGGGGAGGTGGGATTTTCTGCCGGGAATGAGCTTTGGGAACAGCCCGCTTTCCCGCTGCGCCGCAGTCAGCCGCCCAGCGGCCGCTTCGATCAGGCCGGTGGCGTCGCCGATGCTGGACGCGGCGAGGCCTGCCGTGAGCATCCAGGCACAATCGGCGGTGGCGACCGGGCGATGGGGCGCCAGTCTGGGCAACAGGGCCGAGATGAGCTGGGCCGGGAAGACGTGCGCAACCTCCGCGACGGCCCAGGCGGAAAGCGCCATCGTGCCCCCGTTCTCGGAGGCCAGCGCACGCTCCATGGTGCTGATCGCGAGCTGGGCGGCGGTGCGTCCGCGCAGGACCCTGCGCTGCGCATCCTCCTCTAGCCGGGACAGGCCGAGCGCCGCGACTGCCGCATGGCGCAGGTTGCTGCCCTCGGGCCGGGGGAGGAGAACTCCACCGCTGTTGATCCCGCGAACCGTCTCCACGAACATTCCCGCCCCCAGATACATCCGCTGCAGGCCGCGCTCGGCGAGTTCGCAGTAGTGCCGGACCTGGTCGCGAGCCTCCGGGGATCGGACCCCGAGCCCGACCATCCGGTCGAATTCCCGAGAGGGAGGACCACGATGGCCCGAGCCCGTCGGGAAGCCGTGCCCCGCCAAGCGTCCCTCCCAGCTGTATTGTTTGTAAACGCTTATTCTTTGTACTCACAAAAGGAACACGCCGGATTGCAGGACACTAGCATCTGCAACTAACCGGGTGACGGCGCACTTCGCTGTAGTGAAATAGCTAACCCGAAGGCCTAGTAACCCGGATTGTGTAGTTGAGGTCGGAACTGGAAGATTGGACCTCTTGCTGAAGGCAATAGGGCTGCCGGTTGATGAGCAACTTCTTCCATGTCCGAGCGACCGCAAGCGGCTGTGATCGCGTCGATTGCGCGAGCCGGGGGCTCACATGCTGATGGATCCTCAGGCGGGGTCGGGTTACCTGGCCGCGGTCATCGTCACCTACAACAGCGGCGAGGCTCTCCCGGGCCTGCTCGATTCCCTCGGAGCCGGACTTTCCGGCATCCGCCGGACCGAAGTCGTGGTCGCGGACAATGCGTCGACCGATGATTCAGTCGAGATCGCATCGAGGCATCCGATCGGCGCCAGGGTCATCAAGACCGGCCGCAACGGTGGCTACGCGGCGGGGATCAACGCCGCGTTGTCCGTTGTCCCCGAAGAGGCGGACGTCCTCATCCTCAACCCCGATATTCGCCTGCGGCCCGGTGCGGCCCGCCCGCTGGTCGAGCGGCTGCGGAAATTCGGGGCAGGGGTCGCCGTCCCCCGCCTGCTGCACGAGGACGGCACGCTCGTGCACTCCCTGCGGCGCGAACCTTCGATCGTTACTGCGTGGGCAGATGCCCTGCTCGGCACTTCGCTGGGCTCGCGGATCGATGTCGGCGAATGCATCTGCGATACCCGGCGGTATTCGACAGGCGCGCGGGTCGACTGGGGCAGCGGAGCCGCGCTCTGCGTCTCGGCCCGGGCAAGGGCTAAAGTCAGTGCGTGGGACGAGTCCTATTTCCTCTACAGCGAGGAGGTCGATTTTCAGCGCCGCGTCCGGGACGCCGGCATGGGCATCGCCTTCGTGCCGGAATCCGAGATGGTGCATATCGGCGGCGATTACCGGCGGAACGCGCGCCTCTATGCGATTCTCACCGCTAACCGCATACGCTACTACCGGCGCCACCACGGGGTGGTGCCCACCTTCATGTTCAGGATGGCGGTCGTGGCGGGGGAGGTTCTCCGCAGCCTGGGTGGCTCGCCGGTTCACCGTGCGGGCCTGCTCGCAACCCTGCGCCCCTGGTCACCGGCCCATCCCGCAGCCCCGATCGGCGCTCCGCGCCTGACCGATGCTTGACGCGTCAACGACTCCCGGCCTGCCGGTCGAGCGAGCCAGTATGCGGAGTCTGAGAAAACTCGCCCCGTCCTTGAACCTCCTACCGCGACTGCTTCGCCAGGTCGCCTGGGTCGCTCGGCATGAGGGAGCATGCGGCGTTGTCACGCGTGTCGGCGACAAACTCTCGCGAGCAGCGCAGCCGCGTTCACGCTCGCCTGTCCGCACGAGCGACCTGCTGCGAACCGACCTCGCCAACCCTTTCTCTCCACGGGTACTTCCCATCGTCGAAGGCGAGCCTGTCGAGCTCAACTGGGTGATGACCGCACCTGGCCCGGGTTCGGGCGGGCACAGCACCATCTTCCGGGTGCTCTGCTACCTGGAGCAGCACGGCTATCGCAGCCGCGTCTATTTTTACGACCAGCGGCTGACCGACATCGACCATTACCGCGAGGTGGTCCGCAACTACTACGGCTTTGCAGGCCCCGTGCTGCGCCTCGAATCGGAGATGGCGGACGCGCATGGGGTGATCGCGACGAGCTGGAGCAGCGCCTACGCGACCTTCAACGCCCGCTGTGCCGGCAAGCGCTTCTACTTCGTGCAGGACTTCGAGCCCGACTTCTACCCGGTCAGTGCGGAGCGGGTGTTTGCCGAGAACACCTACAGGATGGGCTTCCACGCTCTAACGGCTGGACCCTGGCTGGCCCGCAAATTGAGCACCGAGTACGGCATGGCTGCGGATTCCTTCAGCTTTGGGTGCGACACGTCCCGCTACCGCAACCTGAATCAACGCCGCACCGCAATTGCCTGTTACGCCAAGCCGAGCGCTCCCCGTCGCGGGTTCGAGATTGCGAGCCTTGCCCTCGAGATATTCGCTGCCAGGCGCCCCGACATCGACATCTACCTGTTCGGCGAACGCATCGGAGCGCTTCCGTTCCGGTTCGACAACCTTGGGGCCGTCTCCCCGGAGCGCCTCAACGAGATTTACAATCGCTGCTATGCGGCGGTCGCGCTCTCGCTGACCAACGTTTCCCTTGTGCCGCTCGAGATGCTCGCGGCTGGGTGCATCCCCGTCGTGAACGACGCGCCGCACAACCGCATGGTGCTCGACAGCCCCCACATCCGCTACGTCGCATGCACGCCCCAGGCGATCGCGACAGCACTCGAGGAGGTGGTCTCCGACCCGCAATTCGCAAAAATCTCCAAGACAGCGTCGAGCAGCCAGCGCGACCTGCATTGGGACGACGCAGGCGCCGCGGTCGATCAGGCGATCCGCCGTGCGATCAATGGGGCATATGTCCCGTGAACCCCAGCGTCGACGTCGTTGTTCCCTGCTACAACTACGGCCGGTACCTCGAGCAGTGCATCGGGAGCGTTCTTCGTCAGGCTGGTGTCGATGTGCGCGTCCTGGTCATCGACGACGCCTCTTCCGACGAGAGCTTCGATGTTGCGCGCAGCATCGCCGATCGCGACCCCCGCGTGGAGTGCCGGCGGCACGAAAGGAATGCCGGTCACATAGCGACCTACAACGAGGGGATCGCGTGGGCCTCGGCGGACTACTTCCTCTTGCTATCCGCCGATGACTACCTGCTCGCAGGCGCCCTGCAGCGGGCTACAACGCTGATGGAACGGGCGCCTACAGTAGGCTTTACGCTCGGGCGGGCCTTCATGCAGGGCGACGATGGCTCCTGCTACAGCTTCGATCCGCTTGGCGCCAGGGCCGAGACGGTGGTTCTCTCCGGTACCGCCTTCATCAGGAAGTCGGGGGCTGAGAACATCGTGCCGACCCCGTCCGCAGTGGTTCGCACTGGACTGCAAAAGCGGGTTGGCGGCTACCGTGCCGACCTGCCGCATACCGGGGACATGGAGATGTGGCTCCGGCTCGCCGCCCATGCATCGGTTGGTTACGTGCATGACTATCAGGCCGTCTACCGCCAGCATGCACAGAACATGTCCCAGGGCTACTCGCCGATGCGGGACCTCGCGCAGAGGCGCCTCGCGCTCGATGTATTCGCGCGTGAGCAGGCAAACCTGATCCCCGACATGCCCGCCATCCACAGCCGCCAGATGCGCCAGCTGGCGCGCACCGCGGTGCGCAGCGCCAGCGGAGCCTACAACCGCGGCAACGACGGTTTGGCGGTTAAGCTCTTGGGTGTAGCGCGGGAGCTCGATCCGAGGGTGTGGCTAAGTCCGCAGTGGTGGCGGTTCGCCATCAAGAGG
>JAEZBF010000120.1 GCA_023427545.1 Pseudomonadota bacterium | reverse complement strand
GCCCAGGTGCGGCGCGCGCCCGAAGAGCTCGTCGACGAAGGCGTCCTCGGACTGGCGGATCGAGAGGTGATCGAGCCGCGTCATCTTGAGGAAACGTTCGGGGTAGTCCCTACCGGAATGGGCGGAGTTGAAAACCATCGGCGCGGTGAGCCGGCGAGGCCTGATGGTCTCGAAGGCGGGCTTGTCCCAGTAGTCGGACTGCAATTGGTTCTCCTCGCCCAACGCGGCCACTGTGCCTATCGGGCGGTGGAAAGTCCATAACGCTCAAGGCGGAGCGCGGCGTTGTGAAGCTGGCGGTTCACCGAAGCGAAAACATGCATTAAACACTCGGGGATAGAGTGCCGGTCGACCAACGCGGCTTCGGGGTCTCCCTTGGGTATGATGAAACGCATTCTGCTGGCCGAAGACGATAACGACATGCGCCAGTTCCTTTCCCGTGCGCTCAAGAACGCGGGGTACGAGGTGGTCTCGTTCGACAACGGACGCTCGGCCTACGAGCGGCTGCGCGAAGAGCCGTTCTCGCTGCTGTTGAGCGACATCGTGATGCCGGAGATGGACGGCATCGAGCTCGCGCGGCGGGCGACGGAGCTCGATCCCGATCTCAAGGTGATGTTCATCACCGGGTTCGCTGCCGTGGCGCTCAATCCCGACAGCGACGCACCACGGGATGCCTCGGTGCTGAGCAAGCCGTTCCACCTGAAGGATCTCGTGAACGAGGTCGAGCGGCTGCTGGCGGCGTGAGCGAGCCAGCAGCGTCTCCCGGCGGCCTCAATCCCTGGAAATGATCGACGGCCTTGCGCTGGTACTTGGCGGCGGCGGCGCCGCTGGCAATGCCTGGCTGATCGGTGTCATTGCCGGTCTCGCCGAGGGTGGCCTGGACCTGACGACCGCCGCCAACGTTGTCATCGGCACTTCGGCGGGCGTGAATGCGGCGGTGCAGGTGCTAAGCGGCATCCCGCCCGCCGATCTGCTCGCACGGATTCTCTCCGAACCCTCGCGGCCGGCCGGGGCGAACCGGCAGCAGGCACCGCCCCCAAAGATGGGTGCAGTGTTCGAGCGGATGCGGGCCATTTCGGCTGCGGCCACCTCGGTATCCGATCTTCAACGGGCGATGGGCGCCTATGGACTGGAGTCCGACAGCCGGTTCGGGCCAGAGGTTATCGAGCAGCGCAGGGCCATGATCGCGACGCGGCTGCCCAGCCTCGATTGGCCCAAGCGGCCGTTGATGGTGACCGCGGTCGATGCCGAGACCGGCGAACTCATAACATTCAACCGCGAGTCCGGTGTCGACCTGGTGGATGCAGCAACAGCTGCGATCGCGCTGCCGGGAGCGGGACCCACGCACAACATCAACGGCACACGCTACATTTCGGGCGGCGTCGGCTTTGCCGAGAACGTTTACCTTGCCTCGGGGTATCGGTCAGTGCTCGTGCTCGCGCCGCTGAGCGGCCGGACCGATCCCCTGCCGCCGGGCCAGTTCGAGGGCCTGCGCCGGCCACCGGGAGCCGACCTCGAAAGCCAGGTCGAAGCGCTCCGGAGGGAGGGCAGCCAGGCCATGGTGATCAGCCCCGACGCTGCCTCACGGGCTGCCATGGGCATAAACCAGATGGACCCGGCCACCCGCATCCCTTCGGCGCGCGCCGGGTTCGCACAGGGCAGGGTGGAAGCTGCGGCTGCGCTTCGCCTGCTTGATGACGGCGCCGCAGGACACTGAGTACGGGCGCGAGCGCAACCAACCACGGCTACAGCGCGATGCCTTTTTCGGCGAGCATGTCGTCCACCACCACTTCTTTTCCGGTGGCGATTGAGGCATTGGCGGCTATGCCGGTGAGGATCGACCAGGCGCCGGTGATGTGGTTGGAGCTTCTGGCGTAGCGGTCGGGCTCCATGCCTTCGGGATCGAAGAGGTAGCCAAGCATCACCGGATCGGCGCCGCCGTGGGCGCCACGGCCGGTCCAGACCGGGATGTTCTCGGCGTCGCCGCCGTGGAGGTGGAGCGTGGTGGTGAAACCCTCTTCGTGGGAATGCTGGCGGGCGCCGCCGAAGACACCGTGCACCTCAACATGGCGGTGGGTCAGCTCGCCCTTTGTGCCGTGAAACTTGACCTCGAGGCCCTCCCAGGGGCTGTAGGCGACGAGCGTGTAGTTCATCGAGACGCCGTTGGCGTAGACCGCCTGAACCTGCATGGTGTCTTCGATCGTGATGTCCTCGGCCCAGACGCAGCCATCGCGCCAGTAGCCGTCGAACGCCTCCTGCTCGAGGTAGAGGTCGCGCAGCTTGTCGTCGGCCTCGAGATCGAGGTGATAGGGGCAGAGCTCGAACACCGGGCATTCGTGGCAGCGCGGGCCGCGCTCCTGCAGGCCAAGGCGGTCGGCGGTCTCAGGGGTATAGAACACGCGCCTGCCGGTTGCGGCGACGCGGGAGGGGCGGGACCCCAGCCACCAGTTCATGAGATCGAAGTGGTGGGTCGACTTGTGCACCAGCAGGCCGCCGGACTTCTCCTTGTAGCGGTGCCAACGGCGGAAATAGTCGGCGCCGTGAACCCGATCGAGATGCCAGGAGAACTCGACTGCGGTCACCTCGCCGATCGCGCCGGAGAGCAGGATGTCCTTCACCTGCGTGCGGGCGGGCGTGTAGCGGTAGTTGAAGGTGACGGTGACCTTGCGGCCGGTCTCGCGCTGGGCGTCAAGGATCGCCTTGAGCTTGTCGAGGTCGGTGGTCATCGGCTTTTCGGTCATCACGTCGCAACCGAGCCGCAGCGCTTCGACGATGTACTGGTGGTGCGTGTAGTCGGGGGTGGTGACCACCACGGTGTCGGGGCCTTGTTCCCGCACCATCTCGGGGAAATCGGCAGCGAGATAGGTGGGGATGCCATTACCGCGCGGGTCGTCGACGGCGCTGGCCGACAGCGCGAGCCGGCCGGGGTTGCTGTCGCAGAGAGCGACCAGCTCGTTGCCTTCGCCGTAGGTCTGGGTGATCGCGGTGCGGTACATCTGGTGCCGGCCGCCGGTGCCCACGATCGCGTATTTCACGGCAGTTTCTCCAGTGTGCGGCGGCGCCGCAGGGCAAGGATGATGAGCTTGCCGACGACGAGGCCGAGCGCCGCGCCGGCGAGCTTGATGAGGACGTCGCGAACTTCGCCGTGCCGGGTGGGGGCGAGGCGCTGGAGCGCTTCGAGCACTAAGGCTGAGCCGATGATCAGGATGGCGGCGCGCACGAAGTGCCGCTCGTAGGCGATGGCGAAGGCCATCGCGACCGCGGCGTAGGCGATGAAGCGTTCGGCGTTGGGGCCAAACGGGCTGATTGGCCGAAGACTGATGGGGGAGAGCGTCATCACTGCGACGAGGGCGAGCAGCACCCAGGCGGCGATCACCAAGGCACGATGCACCTCAAGCGACCCCGTGGACAGCGAGTACGTTCTTCATCCGGGCGACGGCGAGTTCGGGGTCGATGAGCACGCGCGCCTTGTCGGCCAGACGGAAGAGCTCGGCAAGGTGCTGGAGCGAGCGCGCGGATTGCTGACCGCCGACCATGGCGAAATGCTCCTGCAGGCCGTTGAGGTAGGCCAGGAAGACGACACCGGTCTTATAGAAGCGGGTGGGCGCCGCAAAGATGTGGCGGCTGAGCGGAACGGTGGGCTCGAGGAGCTCGAAGAACTCGTTC
Source organism: Pseudomonadota bacterium (assembly GCA_023427545.1). Classification (GTDB taxonomy): domain Bacteria; phylum Pseudomonadota; class Alphaproteobacteria; order Rhizobiales; family Devosiaceae; genus JAEZBF01. The sequence goes on along the minus strand of JAEZBF010000120.1, from coordinate 11,705 downwards.
TGGCTGCCGCGGCCGAGGGCGGAGAGGGCCGCGGAGGCGGCCGGGGCGATGGCGTCGAAGATGCCGAGCAGGGCGTGGGAATAGCCCTCATCGTCGCCGGCGATCAGCTCGGCGTAGTTGAAGTCGTCGCCGGTATACATCTTCACGTTTTCCGGCAGGCGCCGGCGCATGGCGACCTCCTTCTCCTTGGAAAGGAGGGAGATCTTGACGCCGTCGACCTTGTGGGCATGGGCGGCGATGACGGCGAGGCAGACATCCATCGCTGCCGCGTGGTCGGAGTCGCCCCAGTAGCCGGCGAGGGCCGGATCGAACATCTCGCCGAGCCAGTGGAGGATCACCGGCTCCCTGGCCTGGCTCAGGATGCGGCCGTAGACGCGAGCGTAGTCGTCTGGGCCCTTGGCTGCGGCAGCGAGAGCGCGCGAGGCCATGAGGATGATCCGTCCGCCCATCGCCTCGATGGCTTCGACCTGCTCCTCGTAGGCGGCGATGATGGTGTCGATCGTGACATCGGGACCGGGCGCAAGATGGTCGGTGCCGGCGCCGCAGGCGATCACCGCGTCCGGGCGGCTTGCGGCTTCGGCGAGCGAGCGGCGGATCAGCTCGCGCGCTTCGGGCCAGCCCAGGCCCATGCCGCGCTGGGCGGTGTCCATGGCTTCGGCAACGCCGAGCCCGAGGTCCCACATGCGGTGGCGGAACCTGAGCGTGGTGTCCCAGTCGATGGCCGGAGTGAGCCACGGATCGTTGCCCGCCAGCGGATCGGCGACGACGTGGGCGGCAGCGAAGGCGATGCGCGGGAAGTCGGAGGCGGCGTGCTTTTCGAACGGGATGGGCGTGCCCGTGAGACGGTAGGCATAGATCGAGCGGTCGGGGCGGGGGAGGTCGATGCTGGTCATGGTGCGCACGCTGCTCGGCTCATATGCCGAGCTCCGGGACGTCGAGCCAGCGGCGTTCTTTCCAGCTGCGGTAGCCGAGTTCAGCGAGCTGGACACCCTTGGCGCCGGCTTCGAGGCCATAGCGCCAGGGCGCGTCCTCGGCGACGTGCTTGAGGAACAGCTCCCACTGCGCGCGGAAGCCGTTCATCGCAGGGGTGTTCTGGGGCACCTCGTCCCAGCCGGAGAAAAAGTCGATGGTCTGCGGGATGTCGGGGTTCCACACCGGCTTGGGCGTGTTGACGCGGTGCTGGGTGAAGCACTTGTGGAGGCCGGCGACGGCCGAGCCGTGGGTGCCGTCGACCTGGAAGGTGACGAGGTCGTCGCGGCGGACGCGGACGTCCCAGCTCGAGTTGATGTGGGCGACGATGCCGCCGTCGAGCTCGAAAGTCGCATAGGCGGCGTCCTCGGCGTCGGCAGTGTAGGGCCGCCCCTTCTCATCGGCGCGGTCGGTGATGTGCGTCGCGCCCAGGCAGCTCACAGCCCTGACCTCGCCGAACAGTTCGTCGAGGACGTAGCGCCAGTGGCAGAGCATGTCGAGGATGATGCCGCCGCCTTCGGCCTTGCGGTAGTTCCAGCTCGGGCGCTGGGCAGGCTGCAAGTCGCCCTCGAAGACCCAGTAGCCGAACTCGCCGCGTACCGAGAGGATGCGGCCGAAGAAGCCGGCATCGCGCAGCATCCTGATCTTGAGCAGCCCCGGCAGGAACAGCTTGTCCTGCACGACACCGTGCTTGATGCCAGCGGCCTTCGCCTTCCGCGCCAGTTCTACGGCGCTTTCGAGATCGTCCGAAACCGGCTTTTCGCAGTAGACGTGCTTGCCTGCGGCGATTGCCCGGCCAAGCAGCTCGGCGCGCATCTGGGTTGTGCCGGCGTCGAAGAAGACCTCGTCGTCGGGATTGGACAGGGCGGCATCGAGGTCGGTGGACCAGCGGTGGATCTTGTGCTGCTCGGCGATGCGCTGGAGCTTTTCGGGATCGCGGCCGACGATCACCGGGTCGGGCATCAGGCGGTCGCCATTGGAGAGGAGCACGCCGCCGGCTTCGCGGATTGCGAGGATGGAGCGGACCAGGTGCTGGTTGTAGCCCATGCGCCCGGTAATTCCGTGCATGATGAGACCAAGCCGTCGCGTTGCCATGCCGACCTCTCCCCGCCCATGTTCTTGTAACTGGTTGGTTACTTCGATACACGTGTGAGAAAGGCAGCGTCAAGGCGCGGAGGCAGAACGGCAGTGACGCAGGCAGACGACGCATTCACCGCCCTCGAGCAGCCGGCGCGCACGGCGCGGGCTGCGGCGGCCGAGCGGAGCGCCCGCCAGCGCGACGCGGAGCGGACCAAGGCGACCATTCTCGCCGCGGCGCGCGAGGAGTTCTGCGAGAACGGGTTCAACGGCGCACGGGTGGATTCAATCGCGGCACGAGCCGGCGCCAACAAGCGGCTGCTCTACCACTACTTCGGCAACAAGGAAGCACTATACGCCGCGGTGCTCGTCGACGCCTACGCCGAAATCCGGCGCGGAGAGCGGGCGCTGTCGCTGTCGCGCTACGAGCCGACCGAAGCGATGGACCGGCTGGTCCGCTTCACCTTCCGGCACTTCCTCGCAAATCCCTGGTTTCCGCGGCTGCTTGCAGTCGAGAACCTGCAGAATGCGCGTTTCCTCAGGGGCATAAAAGACTTGCCGGCGCTCAATTCGCCGGTTCTGGCCGAGCTCACCGACATCCTGAAGCGCGGGACAGAGATGGGCGTCTTCCGCACTGATGTCGATCCGCTCCAGCTCTATATCTCGATCGCTGGACTGGGGTATTTCTACGTGTCCAACATGAAGACGCTCTCGGTCGTGTTCGGCCGTGACCTCGAACAATTCGCGATGATCCAGGAGCGCGAGGCCATTGCCGTGCAGATGGTCCTCGATTACCTGCGGACGCGGCGGCGATAGTGCAGGGCCACGATATCGCTCGCTTGACAGTGGGGAATGGCTGACCCAAAGTTGTAACCAACCGGTTATTTAGTGCCGCCAAGAGCGTGACCGGACAATCCGCCGCCGATGACGGCGCCCAAGGGAGGGACGTTCATGACCAGCAGACGCAATTTCCTGATGGGCAGCTCCGCGCTGCTCGCCGCCGGTGCACTGTCGCCGCGCGTGTTCGCGCAGGCCAATCCCCTGCGCCTCTACTGGTGGGGCGGCCAGACGCGCGCCGACCGCACGATGAAGGTCGCCGAACTCTTGGCCAAGGCGAAGGGCGCCCCGGTGCCGACCGGCGAGTTCGGCTCGTTCCCCGACCATTGGCCCAAGCTCGCCACAATGGTCGCTGGTGGCAATGCACCCGACGTCTACCAGATGGACTACCGGTTCATCGTCGAATACGCGATCCGTGGAGCGATGCAGCCGCTCGACGAGTATGTCGCCAGCGGCGTGCTCAAGCTTGACGACTTCGACAAGGACCAGATCGAGGGCGGCAAGGTCGACGGCAAGCTCTACGGCATCAGCCTGGGCGCCAACTCGGTTGCCGCGATCTACAGCCAGACCGCGTTCGAGGAAGTCGGCATCGCCCCGCCCAAGCTGGGGTGGAGCTACGAGGAGGTGCCGGAGTTCGGCGAGGCGTTCAACTCGAAGAATATCCGTGGCGGCATGAAGTTCCTGTCGGACGGCTCCTCATCCGAGCCGGCTCTCGACAACTGGATCCGCCAGCGTGGCAAGCCGCTTTATACACCGGAAGGCAAGCTCGGCCCCAACGCCGATGACATGACCGAGTGGTTCGCGATGTGGAACGGCTTCCGCGAGAAGGGATATATTCCCTCGGCCGAGGACGCGGCGCTCGACGTCGATACGCCCGAAACGAGCAGCCTCGCGACCAACAAGGCGGCGATCATGTTCGGCAACTCCAACCAGCTGGTCGTGCATCAGTCCGTTAACAAGGACAAGCTGGGCATGACGAACTATCCGCGCATCAACCCGACGACGGGTGGCGGGCACTATCGGAAGCCAAGCCAGTTCTGGTCGATGGCCTCGACTTCGGCCCAGAAGGAAGCTGCTGCGGACTTCATCAGCTTCTTCGTCAACGACATCGAGGCGGGCAAAATCCTCCAGGTCGAGCGCGGCATCCCATGCTCGGCCGCCGTGCGGGAGGCGGTGGCCCCTCTGCTCGACGAGCAGAACCAGGTGGCGCTCAACTTCGTCGCCAACCTTGGCGATCTGCTTGGGCCGCTTCCCGCATCTCCTCCGGCCGCGGCGGGCGAGATCGACCAGTCGCTGCTCGACGTGCTCGCCGACGAAGTGGCGTTCGGCCAGCGCTCGGCGGAAGATGCGGGCAAATACTTCGTCGAGGAGGCGACTGCCATCCTCGAGCGCGCCGCCAAGCCCGCGTAGGTCGATGACCACTCGCGCGGTCGAGTCGGTTGCACCTTCCGAGCGCGCGGCCGGGACCTCGTTCTGGTCGAGGGCGTGGCAGAACCACGCCCCCGGCTACCTTTTCCTCCTGCCGTGGTTCATCGGCTTTTTCGGGCTGACGATCGGCCCGATCCTCACTTCGCTCTATCTCAGCTTCACCAACTTCGACCTGCTGACACCGGCGAGGTGGATCGGCACGGACAACTATCTCCGCATGTTCACCAATGACCGCAACTTCGCGGCGGCCATGCGAGTGACACTGTTCTTCGTGCTGTTCTCGGTGCCGCTCAAGCTCGCCTTCGCGCTTACCGTCGCGCTGATGCTCAACCGGGGCATGCGCGGGCTGCCGCTCTACCGGAGCCTGTTCTACCTGCCATCGCTGCTGGGCGCGTCGGTTGCCATCGCCATCCTGTGGCGGACGATTTTCGCCCGAGACGGGCTGGTCAACGACTTCCTGGAATTGTTCGGCATTGTGGGGCCGAGCTGGATCTCCAACCCCAGCACGTCGCTCTGGACGCTGATCATCCTCAGCGTCTGGCAGTTCGGCTCGCCGATGATCATCTTCCTTGCCGGGCTGCGACAGATACCGGCCGACATGTACGAGGCTGCGAGCCTCGACGGCGCGGGCAAGTGGCGGCAGTTCTGGAAGATCACGCTGCCGCTGCTGACGCCGGTCGTGTTCTTCAACGCGATCATCCAGACGATCGAGGCGTTCAAGAGCTTCACGCCGGCCTTCATCATCTCCGGCGGGCAGGGCGGTCCGATCAACTCGACGCTGTTCTACACGCTCTACCTCTACAACGAGGGGTTCGCCTTCTTCCGCATGGGCTATGCCTCGGCGCTGGCGTGGTTCCTGCTGGTCCTCATCGCCTGCTTCACCGCCTTCTCGTTCCTGACGAGCAAGTTCTGGGTGCACTATGACGACTGATGTGCACCGTCTGACCGTGGTCACCGAGGAGCGGCCAAACTCGATCGTGTGGCGCCGCGTCCGGTCGGTCGCCGCCCACACGCTGCTGATCGGCGCCTCGATCCTGATGCTCTATCCGCTGCTCTGGATGCTCGCGGCGTCCGTCCGGCCGCAGGATGAGATCTTCACGAGCCCGTCGATCATTCCGAGCGAGATCAGCTTCGATGCCTTCGTGCGCGGCTGGCAGGGCGTGCGCGTCAGCTTCTCTGTTTTCTTCTTCAACTCGTTCGTGATCGCGATCCTTGCGGTAGTCGGCAACCTCATCACGTGCTCGCTCGCGGCATATTCGTTCGCGCGGCTCCAGTTCGCCGGCCGGAAGTTCTGGTTCGCGATGATGCTGATGACGCTGATGCTGCCCTATCAGGTGGTGCTGATCCCGCAATACGTGCTGTTCCGCCAGCTGGGCTGGGTCGACACCATCCTGCCGCTGGTTGTGCCGAAGTTCCTCGCGGTGGATGCGTTCTTCGTCTTCCTGATGGTGCAGTTCTTCCGCGGCATTCCGCGCGAGCTCGACGAGGCGGCGCAGATGGACGGCTGTTCGCCATGGCGGATCTTCTGGAAAATCATGCTGCCGCTCAGCCTGCCGGTAATGACGACGACTGCGATCTTCACGTTCATCTGGACGTGGGACGACTTCTTCGCGCCGCTGATCTACCTCAATCAGATGCAGCAATACACGGTGATGCTGGGGCTACGGACGTTCCTCGATTCGACCGGGGAAAGCGACTACGGCGGGCTGTTCGCGATGAGCGTGCTCTCGCTGGTGCCGATCTTCGTCTTCTTCCTCGCCTTCCAGCGTCTGCTGATCGAGGGCATCGCAACGACCGGCATGAAGCGGTGAGGGGGCCCGATCTGCCGACTAGGGGTGGGGTGGCAATGTCAGGGTCGAACCCCCGACACGCAGCACTCACTCTCGTAGCCGGGCGGCGCCGCGGACTTGAGCCAGCAGCGCGGAGCGGGCCCCTGCACACCGGGGCGGACGTAGGTAAACGCCTGGCACATGGCCTCGCCGGCGCATGCCGCCCGGCAGAGTTCAGCGCTGTCATCGGGGAGGTCGAAATCGCGATAGTCCGCGCCCGGTCGATCGTAATTAGGTTCGAAGGTCAGCGACAGAGGCTCGATCGGGGTGTCGCTCCCGCGCTTGTAGGTGTAGGCCACCTGCATCCCGCCGGCCCCGAACAGTCCAAACTGCACCATGAAGTAGGCGAAGGGGCGATCGGGAGGGCCGTCATAGACGTCGAGATGGATGTAGCGCGTGGTGCTGGGGTTCCCGCCCTCACCATCGGAGGCGAAGGCAAATCGCGTCTCAATCGTATCCCGCGTGGTGTAGAAGCGGTCCGGGTCGATGACCTTGAGGTCATCCTCGGGCAGGCCTGCGGTTCCCCCCTTGGTGCCGACCGCCGTCGTCCGCGACTGGGCCGCGATGTGCCCGGTGCACGGCGGATCGACGTGGAGGAACTCCCCGCTGATGGCAACCCGTATGTCGGCGCCTTCGGTGATCTGCAGCACATCGGTGGTGAAGGCCCAATGGAAGCGGAAGGTCTCGGTGCCGCCCGGGCAGACATGCAGGCCGTTGTCCCCGTCAACATTGAATTCAATGAAGCCGCCGCGGACGTCGGCGTGCTGGCTGATCACGGTGGCGCTGGGATGAAGCCCCGAGTTGGCCGTGCTGAAGGAAATCTCCTGCAGCGTCCACACGTCGCCTTCGGCCCCCCACGCCGCCGTCCCAATCACGGGGGAAAGAAGGGCGAAGCCCGCAATCACGGCGGTCCGGCAGGCACGCACGATTGCAGACTGGCTCATGACCGTCCCCCCAACAGCCCGCGCGCAGCGTTGTGTGAGGGTAATCCAATCCATGCCAAGTGCAAGAGCGGCCCAATTGGGCGACAGCTTTTGCCCTCAACGCCACTGCAACGGGCCTAAGATGACCATCCGCATCGCCGCTATCGGCATCACTCACAACCACATTTACGGGATGACCGACTCGCTCCTGCGCGAAGGCGCGACGCTCGTTGCGTTCTGGTCCGACGAAGAGGAGGTCGCCGCCGAGTATGCAGCGAAGTTCCCTCAGGCAAAGCGCGTAACCGACCGCCGGGCGATCCTCGAGGACGGCAGCATCCAGCTGGTCATGACGTCGGCGATCCCGGCGCAGCGGGCTGAGATCGCGGTTGCCGCGATGCGAGCCGGCAAGGACGTGATGAGCGACAAGCCCGGCATGACGAGCCTCACCCAGCTCGAGGAGCTGAGGGCGGTGGTCGCCGAGACGGGTCGTATCTTTTCGGTCTGCTATTCGGAGCACTTCGAGACGCGTTCGACGGTGCGGGCCGGCGAATTGGTGGCCGCCCGCGCGATAGGGGAGGTGGTGCATACGGTAGGGCTCGGGCCGCACCGGCTCAACAACGGCAAGCGTGCGCCGTACTTCTTCCAGCGCCAGCAGTATGGCGGTATCCTCTGTGACATCGGCAGCCACCAGTGCGAGCAGTTCCTGTTCTTCTCAGGGACGCTCGAGGCGGAGGTGATCTCGGCAACGGTCGCCAACCGCGGGCATCCACAATATCCCGGGCTGCAGGACGTGGGCGACATGCACCTGCGCACCCCGCGTACGACCGGTTACGTCCGGCTCGACTGGTTCACGCCGGACGGATTGCCGACGTGGGGCGACGGGCGCCTGACGATCCTCGGCACCGAGGGTTACATCGAGCTGCGCAAGTATATCGACATCGCCGGCAGGGCAGGCAAGGATCACCTGTTCCTCGCAACCAACAAGGGCGTCGAGTACGTCGACTGCAGCCGCGTCGATCTCCCTTATGCCCGCCAGCTCATTGCTGACCTGCGCGACCGTACCGAAACCGCCATGACGCAGGCGCATTGCTTCAAGGCCATGGAACTGGCGCTGCGGGCGCAGGCGCTCGCCGAACGGGGTACCGAGTGGCAGCAATGAGCGAGATCAAGACAGTCGCGGTCGTCGGCGCCGGCATCGGGCGTTCGCACATCGTCGAGGGGTTCCTGCCCAACGCCGACAAGTTCCGGGTGCTCGCGCTCTGCGACATCAACAAGGAACGGCTCGAGGCCGTGGCCGACGAGTTCGCGGTGCCGCGCCGGGTCACCGACTTCGCCGACGTGCTGGCGATGGACGACGTCGACATCGTCGACATCTGCACGCCCCCGCTGGTGCACTACGATCAGATCATCGCGGCGCTGCGGGCCGGCAAGCACGTGATCTGCGAGAAGCCCCTAGTGGGCTCGCTGCAGCAGATCGATGAGGTGATCGCCGAGGAGCAGCGCTCGAAGGGCCGGCTGATGCCGATCTTCCAGTACCGGTTCGGCGACGGCATCGGGCAGGCCAAGGCGATCATCGATGCCGGGATCGCTGGCGAGCCGTACGTGGGGAGCGTCGAAACGCTGTGGCGGCGCGAGGCGGCGTATTACGCCGTGCCGTGGCGCGGAAAGTGGGCGACCGAGCTCGGGGGCGTGCTGATGGGGCATGCCATCCACCTCCACGACATGTTCCTCTACCTGATGGGCCCGATCACCGGCTTGTTCGGCCGGGTGGCGACCCGCGTCAATGCAATCCAGGTAGAGGACTGCATCTCGGCGTCAGTGGAGCTGGCGAGCGGCGCGCTGGGGTCGTTCACCGCGACCCTCGGTTCGGCCGACGAGATCTCGCGCATCCGGCTGGCCTTCGAGAACGTCACGTTCGAGAGCGATCACGCTCCCTACTCGCCTGGCAACCTGCCCTGGAAGATCATTCCGCGGACGCAGGAGGCGGGTCACGCCATCGCTAACCTGATCAAGGACTGGGTGCACCAGCCGCAGCGCTACCAGACGCAGATGGCGCTGTTCCACCATGCGCTGATGAGCGGCGGCAACCTGCCGGTGACCACGGCGGATTCGCGGGCTGCGCTTGAGATCGTGACGGCGTTCTACCACTCGTCCGCGACGCGGACCGAGGTGCGCCTGCCGATCGGCCCGGATCATCCCAAGTACAAGAGCTGGCTGCCAGAGGGGACCTGAAATGGCAACGAGCGTACAGCTGCGGAGCGTCTACAAGCGCTACGGCGAGGTGGAGGTGGTGCATGGCATCGACCTCAACATCGAGCCGGGCGAGTTCACGGTCTTCGTCGGACCCTCGGGCTGCGGAAAGTCGACGCTACTGCGCATGATCGCCGGTCTCGAGCCGATCACGGGTGGGGACCTCGTGATCGACGGGCAACGGATGAACGAGGTGCCGGCGGCCAGGCGTGGGATTGCCATGGTGTTCCAGAGCTATGCGCTCTACCCGCACATGAGCGTGTACAAGAACCTCGCCTTCGCGCTCGAGACAGCCAAGCTCCCGCGTTCGGAGATCGAGCCGCGCGTACGGCGTGCGGCGGAAATCCTGCGGATCGAGCCGCTGCTCAACCGCAAGCCCCGGCAGCTCTCGGGAGGACAGCGCCAGCGCGTCGCCATCGGGCGGGCGATCGTGCGCGAGCCGCGGATTTTCCTGTTCGACGAGCCGCTCAGCAACCTCGACGCCGAGCTCCGGGTGCAAATGCGCGTCGAGATCGCCAAGCTCCACAAGGACCTCGGCAACACCATGATCTACGTCACGCACGACCAGGTCGAGGCGATGACCATGGCCGACAAGATCGTGGTGCTGAACTCAGGCGTGGTGGAGCAGGTCGGGGCGCCGCTCGAGCTCTACAACCACCCGCGCAACCGGTTCGTCGCCGGCTTCATCGGCTCGCCGAAGATGAACTTCCTCAGGGCGGAGGTCTCGGGCTCGTCGCTGCGTACGGCGGGGAACGAAGTGGTGCTGCCGCGACCGATCCAGGGTGCCGGCGGGGAGGAGCTCACCTTTGGCATCCGGCCCGAGCACATTTCCATCACCCCGGGCGGCATTCCGCTGGGTGAGGTGCACGTCGACCTCGTCGAGCAGCTCGGCGGATCGACGATGCTCTATGCGACCACGGCGAGCGGGGAGCCGCTGACCGTCGCGATCGACGGCCAGCAGCAGGTGGCGACGGGGAGCTCGGTTGCGGCCTACGCCGACGCGCGCCAGTATCACGTGTTTGGGCCGGACGGTCTGGCCCGCTAACACACCGGAAACGGCAGGGGTAACGGCCTAGAGGAAATCGTCGCGGCGTGGCGTGAAGGTATCGATGAGGCGCCCCGCCTCAAGCGCCTTGACGCCGTGCACCTTGCCCGAGGGCACGATGTAGGCGCCGCCGGCCGAAAGCGTTTCGGTCACGCCATCGATCGTGACCTCGAAACGGCCCTCGGCGACATAGCTGGTCTGGACGTGCGGGTGCGAGTGCAGGGCGCCGATGCCGCCGGCGACGAACTCGAACTCGACGAGCATAAGCTCGGGCAGCGACAGCACGACACGACGGCGGCTGCCGCCGGGCACCTCGACCCACTGGCCCTCTCCGGCCTGAGCGAACACCCTTTCACCTCCCATCACATCCTCCTCGCCTGACTAGGCGGGAGCTTGCAGGCTCACAACGGACACGGCAAGCGGGGGGAGTGGCGCTGAGGACCGGGGTCCGGCGGAGTCATTTTTCCCCTTGAGTGTGTTGCCGAACTGCTATCCGCGTTTGCCGGAGGTTGCTATGTCCGGGCGAAGGCTGGGGCCTGGCTCCTTCTCTGAACCAGTCACTAGCTGGGCCTCAGCTTTCTTCCTCCCACATCTCCGTCTGTTCTCCGGGTGCGGTAACCCGGATCACCGCTTTCGCCGGGATGGCGGAGGGTTAATCAGGCTAACGAGGGGCTGCCAAACATCTGGCGAGGACGTCCAGATTTGTGCACGAAAACACCCCGATTTGGGCGGCAACCGAGGGTAGCGCCTGACGTTTTTCCTGTGGTTCGCGACGATCATTCCGCGGGCCGTCTCTAACAACAACAGGAGAGACCATCATGAAGGTGAGAGCACTTGCCGTTGCGGCACTCATGAGCGCCGCCATGCCGGCGGCAGTCTTGGCACAGGCGAACACCACGCTTCCGGCTCCAACCGGCCAGACCGGCATCAATGCCGGCGCCGACGTTAATGCCGGCAGCTCCATGGGCTCGGGCACGCTGAGCGGCCAGACGGACTTCAATGCCTTCCTGCACGGCTTCGAGGGTGCCGACTTCACCAGTGCGACGAGCGGCATCGACACCGCGACATCGTTCAATGTGGTAAAGATCTCGACCCTGAAGGATGCGGACGCAACCAAGCTCAAGAGCGCGATCACCCCGCATCAGCAGGATATCGCCAGCCTGACCAGCCGCATCAGCGGCAATGCTGCGGCGAAGGCCGCACTCGATGCGCAGGGTCTGTCACCCGATAACGTGGTCTGGATCGAGAGCGGCGCCAACGGCGCGATGACGCTCTACGTCGACGACATGAGCAGCGGTGCCTCCGGCAGCGTCAGCGGCGCTGCCTCGAGCAAGAACTAATACGAAC
>JAEZBF010000112.1 GCA_023427545.1 Pseudomonadota bacterium | reverse complement strand
TGCACGAAGCTTGGTGGCTCGTCGTCGATCTGCAGCACCAGATCGGGGCGGATGAGCTTGCCACCGTCGGTGGTATAGCCGTTGAGGCCTGCACCAACGGCGATGACGAGGTCGCTCGCGGCAAAGGCTTGCGCCGTCACGGGGTGGGCGAAACCGCCCGCAACCCCGATATCCCGGTCGCTGCCCGCAAAAAGGCCGCGCACGGGCAGTGTCGTTGCGAGCGCCGCGTTGCAGAGTTCGGCAAGCTCAAGGCAGGCTTGCTGCGCGCCTGCGCGTGCGGCACCGCGTCCGGCGAGGATCACGATCCGCCTCGCCGCAAGAATGCGCCCGACGGCGGCCTGCAGGAACTCGGGGTGGGGACTACGCGGACCTATTTGGGGCAGGTAGTCCACTGAAGGGACGTATTGGGGAACAGGGTGGACCAGCTCCTGCTGGAGGTCGAACGGGACCCCGAGCACCACCGGTCGACGTTGCGTGCGTGCGTAATGGAAGGCGTCAGTTACCGCCTGCTGAAGCCGCTTACGGCTGTGGACCGGGATGTAGCGCGCACCCGTAGCTGTCACCAGCGGACCCTGCTCAATGGCCTGGTTATACCAGCCGGTATGCATGGGACCCTCGCCCGCGAATACGACAAGCGGGATCTGCGCCTGAGTGGCCGTTGCGAGGGCGGTCATCGTCTGCGTCAGTCCCGGCCCGCAGGTCACCGAGGCGACCCCAACATTCCCGGTCACCCGTGCAAACGCAGAGGCCATGGCGCAGGCACAGTGTTCGTGGCGGACATGGACCGTGCTGCGACCCGGGGCGCTCGAGAAAGCGGCCTCCCAGTGCATGTTGCCGTCGCCAGTTAACGCGAAGACGGTCTCGACACCTTCGGCGACGAACGCCTCGGCGAGAACCTGATAGCCGGGTGCGCTCACCCCCGAGCCTCCAGATGTTCCAACAGATGGAAGTTTTCAATGGCTAAGGCAGAGGACCTCACCACAACTGTCCGTATCATGGGAGAAAAACCTTGACAAGTGTATGCGGCGCCGGCTGAAAAGATGATCGAGCGTGAGCTTGGGAGAACGGCGGTGCAGGGCGTCTGTGGGTCTAGTCTGGGATCGTCTGCGTGACCACGGCCCTTGCTGAGCAACCCGCTGCGCCGGCAGCCGATAGCCGCATGGGCCGGCGCTCCGCTGGCGGCATTCCGAAGAAGTTTCGGTCCATCCTCGCGCTCAACGATTTCGAGCACGCTGCCAGGCGGCGTCTCCCGCGTCCGCTCTTCGGCTACGTCCGTGGAGGAGTCGAAGACGAGCAAGCACTTCGGGGCAACGTTGCTTCGTTTCTGGACTACGTGCTGGTGCCACGCTATTTCGCGGGCGTGGCGGGCGCCACCGGCGTTACGACACTATTCGCGGAGCGCTGGTCGGCCCCCTTCGGCATCGCACCCATGGGTATATGTGCGATCAACGGCTATCGCGCCGATATCGCACTGGCGCGCGCTGCTGGGCGCACCGATATCCCGATGATTGTCTCGGGCTCATCGCTCATCCCGCTTGAGCAGATCGTTGCCGAGAACCCCCGGGTCTGGTTTCAAGTCTACCTGCCGCCATCGCCCGAAAAACTCTCGGCGCTCCTCGATCGGGTGCGCGCATCCGGCGTCGCGACGCTGGTCGTTACTGTGGACTCCCCGGTGGGCTCAAACCGCGAGAACAACCTGAGGGCCGGCTTTTCGACGCCACTCAGACCCAGCCTGCGACTGGCCTGGGACGGTCTCGTCCGCCCTCGCTGGCTATTCGGCACCTTGGCCAGAACCATCCTCACCTATGGCATGCCGCACTTCGAAAACCTCTATGCCTCGCGCGGCGTCCCAATCATCGCCCGCACCGCTCAGCGCGAGTTCGGTGGGCGCGCGCACTTCACCTGGGAGCACTTCCGCCAGATCCGTGCAAAGTGGACGGGCCTGTTGCTGGTCAAGGGAGTGTTGCATCCTTCGGACGCGGCCCTGGCGGTCGCCAGCGGGGCGGATGGGCTGATCGTCTCCAATCACGGCGGACGTCAGTTGGACGTGGCGGTCGCGCCGCTCCACGTCCTGCCGATGATCTGCGAGGCCGCCCCAACCGTGCCCGTCATGATCGACGGCGGCATCCGTCGCGGCACAGATGTGGTCAAGGCGCTCGCACTCGGCGCGAAATTCGTATTTGTCGGGCGGCCGTTCAACTACGCGGCAGCCGTGGGGGGAGAAGAGGGGGTCGCATATGCGGCCTCGATCCTCTCTGCCGAGGTCGTTCGCTCGCTCGCCCAGGTCGGCGTCACGCGGGTCGACGGCATCGGGCCGGACCAGATTGTGAGGCGCGGCATGCTCGCCGTTGGAAGATCAGCAGGGGGCCTTCAGCGTGGATCATAAGCTCGACAAGCCGGTCAGCGCGGTGCTGGCTGAGCAGGTAGCGGAAATCGCCTCCGGCAGCCTCGGGACAACCGCCGATACCGCCTTTAGCCGGGCGTGCACCGATTTCGCCGCATGCGCGATGTTAGGGGCGTCTGGGCCGGTCGCCGATGCAAGCCTGCGCTACTTCCGCAAGACGGACCTCGGGCGGCAGGCGAGCATAGTGGGCCGTCGGGAGCGGCTGTCGCCTGCCAGTGCCGCTTTCGTCAATGCTGCAAGCGCGCACGGACTTGACCTCGATGACGGCAATACGCAGGCCGGCGGGCACCCAGGTGCCTCGGTATTTCCCGCCGTCTTTGCAATGGCCGAGGACACCGGTGCGGCGCCCGACCAGATAATTGCGGCCGTTGCCGCAGGATATCACACAATGGTGCGCGTCGCGCGGATGATGCACCCACGCTCGGCACGCCTGGGCTGGCACAATACCGCCGTTGCGGGGACATTCGGCGCGACCGCGGCAGTCTCGGTGCTCCTAGACCTCGACGACGCACGGACCATGCACGCGTTCGGTCTCGCCGGCAGTTTTGCCGGCGGTCTGCTGGAATTCCTTGCGGAGGGGCCCGACGTCAAGCGCATCCATCCCGGCATGGCAGCACGCGATGGGATTGTGTGCGCGGGGCTCGCTGCAGAGGGTTTGACTGGTCCCACGCGCGTCTTCGAAGGCAAGCACGGCGTTTTCAATGCCTTCATCAACGGCGAGGCCGATTTCTCTAACCTCGAGGGTGATGACCTCGAGCTCGGCAAGACCTACTTCAAGCTCTATCCATGCTGCCGGCATTACCATGCGGCGATCGACGGAATCATTGACCTGCGCGAAGAATACGGGCTGAAGCTCCCGAACGTGCGTCGCATCGATCTTGGCCTCTATGGCGTCGCAGTCCGGAGCCATGACCACAAGGAGGCCGACACGATGCTTGGCGCTCAGATGAGCGCCCCCATCGCCGCCGGACTGGCGCTCGTTGATGGCGCCGTAACCGTCCAAGGTTTCCAGCCTGAAAGCCTGGCTCGCAGGGAGCTGCGTGACGCGGTCGAGCGCGTCGACGTGCGCGTGGACGAGGAGTGCGAGCGCCTATACCCCAGCCGGCGCTCCGGCTTTGTGCGGATCGAACTGACGGACGGGCGCGTGCTGGACCGACGGATCCTCGATCCCAAGGGTGAAGGCTTGAACCCGTTGACTGACTTCGATCTGAAAAACAAGTTCCAGTCGAACTGCGAACCCATCATCGGGCGCGAGCAGGCGGAGACGGCCCTCGAAATAATGTGGAACTTTCGCAAGCGGCCGACGGCCCTCGCGGACCTGCTGGGTATTTTAGCCCCGCGGCAATGACATAGAAAACGACCGCAGGGCGGCTGGCTTTCAATCAATCAACGCGGGAGGACGCCCGGAAGGGCGCTGTCAGGCATGAGCGTGAATATCGGTATCATTGGGTACGGCGAGGTTGGGCAAATCTTCGCCGACGCGCTACTTGCCAACGGCGCGACCTCCGTTTCGGTGTGGGACAAGCTGTTCGGCTCCCAGGCGGCGGAAGCCCGCATTGCCCGGGCAAGCCAACAGGGGGTCCGCGTAGCGACATCCGCGGCCGATGCGGCAAGCGGCGCCGATGTGCTCATTTCTGCCGTTACCGCTGACCAAGCGAGGAATGTCGCAGCCGAGGCCGCGGCGTATCTGAAACCCGGTCAGATCTTTTTCGACATCAACTCGGCATCCCCCGATACCAAGGTGGAATCAGCTAGTCGCATTGACGCGGCGGGGGCGCACTTCGTCGAGGGGGCGGTGATGTCAACTGTTCCCGGTCCCGGTCTGCAGGTGCCGATCCTCGGAGGCGGCGCCAAGGCGGTGTACGTCGCTAACCTGCTCAATAACCTCGGCATGAACATCACACCCGTCTCCGACAAGCCTGGGCGCGCCTCGGCAACCAAGCTCTGCCGCTCCATCATCATCAAGGGCCTCGAGGCGCTGCTTATCCAGTGCAAGCAGGCGTCCATCCATTGGGGCGTTGAAGACGATGTCTTCGCAAGTCTCACCGCGAGCTACCCAGGCATGGACTGGAAAAAGCTTGCTGTTCAGATGCGCGGGCGGGTCAAGCAGCATGGCGTGCGCCGCAGCGCCGAGATGCGCGAGGCCGCCCAAATGGTCAAGGCGCTGGGTCTCGACGACACGCTATGCTCAGGGATCGCGGATGTGCAGGCTTCGTTCGCGGGCAAGTAGTCGGCGATCGGCGCGCCACGTGTCCCGTTATACACACACGCTGGAGCACCATGCCGCCGCGATGCGAAGGGTGCTGGGCCACGCCGCCGTGGTGGCCGACGCCTCGGGAAAGGCCTCTTACGAGCGCGGGGCACGCCATGATCAGGGCACCACTGCACTGGTGCTGCGTCCCGCGACCACGCGCGAGGCGAGCCTAGCACTCGCATGGTGTGTTCGGCACGGGCTCCCGGTCGTCCCGCAATCGGGCAACACCGGTCTGGTGTCGGCATCAACACCCGATTCGTCCGGCGGGCAGGTGGTTCTAAGCCTCGATCGTATGCTGGAGCCATTTGAGCTCGATACCGCGAACCGGTCGGTGCACGTCGGCGGTGGCATACGCCTCAGCGAGCTCAATCGCCGGCTGGCGCCGCACGGGCTATTCTTTCCCATCGACCTTTCCGCCGACCCATGCATCGGCGGCATGGTGGCCACTAATACTGGGGGGGCGCGATTTCTCAGATACGGCGATGTGCGGCGCAACGTCTTGGGCGTAACGGTCGTCCTCGCCGATGAGCGGGGAACCGTACTGCAGCTGGGGCATGGCCTGCGTAAGGACAACACCGGCGCTGACTGGAAGCAGCTGTTCGTGGGCACATCGGGAAGCTTCGGCCTAGTCACCGAATGCTGGCTCAATGTCGAGCGGGTGCCCCTACAGCGGGAATCGGTACTGCTCGTGCCCGCCGACCCGGGACAGGCCATTCCCCTCCTGCAACTCTTCGAGACCAGGCTCGGTGATTGCCTCACCGCCTTCGAAGGCATGTCGCAGAACGCTATGGCGTCGGCTCTCGCGCACATTCCGCGACTGCGCAATCCGTTCGTCGGGAGTGAATTGCCTGACTACGCAATCCTTGCCGAGTTCACGCGCACCTCGCCGCCACGAGCGGGAGAAATCGCGCTGAGGGCGCTGATCGAGGACAGCCTCGCCGACATCTGGGAGGGGCAGGACGGCCTCCTCGCCGATGCGGTTCTCGGCTCGAGCGAAGACCTCTGGTCGCTGCGCCACGCGATCTCTGAGGGCGTGCAAAAGTCCGGCAGGCTTATCGCGTTCGATCTGTCGTTCGCGCGTGGTGAGGTGATGAACTTCCGCAACTTCATCGTCGGGGAATGCGCAGCGCGCTATCCCGAGGTTCGCGTCTGCGACTTCGGCCACATCGGGGACGGGGGTGTCCACCTCAACCTCGTGGTTCCCACCGACCATCCGGGGCTGAGCGACCCTGCCTACGAAGCAGGGCTGCGCGCGATGGTGGTCGGGGCCGCCGTCACCGCCGGTGGCAGCTTCAGCGCCGAGCACGGGATTGGCCGCACCAATCAGCGCTTCTACGACGCCCATACGCCCGAAGCTGTCAAACGCCTCGCCCGGGCGCTCTATGGGGCAACCTCGCCGGGGCGCCTTGGGGTCGTCCGGCTGGATTAGCCGCTGCCACCACCCTGCGCGGGCGGGTCCCGCTCCTGCGCGTCGCGCAGCAGCGCCGCGAAACGGAACGGCACGTGCAACATCTTGGTGTAGGGCAGCGTCAGAAAGAGCGTGAGCACGGTGGCGAGGTGGAAGACTACCAGCGGCCGCACCGCCGGGGTACCCGTGGCGGCATAAAGGACAAGCCCGCTCGCCCCGGTGGCGGTGAGCAGGAGGACAAACGCCATCTCGCCGCCCCAGATAGCCGGGGCACCGAGCGCCCTGTCCGCGCGCAGCTTCAGCCAAATGAGGGCAATGCCGCCCACCGTCATCAGCACGCCGCCGGGCACACCAAAGAGCTTAGGGAGCGACAGCGGGCCATAGGGCGCCTCCATCCCAAGGTAGTGGAGCACGGTGCCCGAACACGTGGAGGCGAAGCAGAGCAGAAAGCCCCACATCACAGCCTGGTGTGCCCAGCGCCGCGCGTTGGTGAAGCGATCCTCTGCTTCGTAGTTGCAGCCCTCGGCGGCGCCGCCCGAGAGGTTCCTGAGCCCTGCCGCGTCCCCGAGCGCCCTACGCAGCTGGTTGTGGGTAATGCGTTCTCCGCCGACCTCACGCCAATAGCGCGCTACGCCGACGGCCACGACTACGACCGGCAGGATTGAGGCCGGCGCGAAGATCGAAACCATGACGGCGTGCGAGACGAAGGCATAAAAGCCCGCTCCGCTTTCGGGGCGCAGCACCATGGCGACCCCAACCATCAACATGATGGCAAGTAGC